>NZ_BAAGSM010000032.1:0-137492 GCF_054782435.1 Nocardia thraciensis | reverse complement strand
CGCCGCACTCACCTGCTACAAGAAACTCACGAAGGCGAAATCAGCGACATGAGACACGGTCTTATGGCGGATTCGGGCACCTGACCGACGTTGGCGGGTTCCTGCCCAACGGAGTCGGGCCACTCGTGTCCGGCATCGTGGTCGTCATTTTCTCGATGACCGGCGTCGAGGTCGTCACGATCGCTGCTGCTGAGTCGCCCGAACCAGGTCGCGTGATCAGAAGGACAACTAATTCCGTCGCAATCCGCGTTCTATTGTTCTTCGTTCTATCCACTTTCCTGATCGTAACGATCCAGCCGTGGAATACCGTCGAGCCGGGCCTGTCACCGTTCGTTACGGTGCTCGACACAATCGGCGTGCCAGGAGCGAGCACAATCATGAACATTGTGGTCCTCGCCGCCGTTCTCTCGTGTTTGAATTCCGGCTTGTACACGTCATCAAGGATGTTGTTCGTGCTCGCATCTCGAGGAGAGGCGCCACGATGGGTAACCTCGATCGACCACCGCGGGGTCCCCGTCAAAGGGGTGCTGGCCTGTACAGCTGTCGGGTACGGGTGTGTGATCGCTGCCTTCTTGTGGCCCGACACAGTCTTCCTCTTCTTGATCAGCTCTTCTGGCTCGGTATTCCTGTTCGTGTATCTAATGATATGTCTGTCCGAGCTAAAGTTGCGACGACACTGGGAACGCACCGCTCCGGAACGACTGGTGTCAAGATGTGGCTTTACCCCGTCTTGCCGATCATTGTCACAGTCGCGATTGTCGCCATTCTCGTAACAATGGCAGTCCAGTCCGACATCCGCATCGCGTTAGCACAAAGCGTGGTCGCATGGGCCGTCATCCTCATCGCGTTTTTGGCGCAGAAGCAGAAAAGACCTGAAGAGCGGAAACAACATTCCGACCGAATTGCGGATTCGAGCAGCAGCGCTGGCGCTCACAGTAACGACGACTGACAGGAGTGACGATGTCGACGGCACCATCTGCGACCGTGCTTCGCGGTTGGATCTCGGTACCGGCGACCGGCAAGTCGAGGGAAACCGGATCGCGAGCCCGGCTCGAACCGTGCGTGCCCAGACACAGCCGGGCCACACCGACAGTGCCTTCACGATGCGCCGGTACGTCCACTCCCAGGACGATGCCCTGCGGGCCGCGGCAAAGACGTGGAACACAGTTGTGACAACTCGTGACAGGTCGAAGAAGAACCAGAAGGAGAGGAGGCGCAATGAGCACAAAATGGCTGGTTGCGCCTTGTTCTTGGTGGTGGTCCCAGCTGGTTTCGAACCAGCGACCTCTCGCGTGTGAGGCGAGCGCTCTCCCGCTGAGCTATGGGACCGGGGTTGTGAGGTGTTCAGAGCGGTTCGCGTACCGTTCCGAACGAGACGAAACCTTAACACGCATCACCCGAGTCACACCAAATCGCGGGTCTACCTCGGCATTCGCCGGAGGATCGGATCGGCGGATCGCGCGTACCATCACCGGCGCGCGAGGGCGGTTCCGGACCGCGTCGTCGACGACATGTGAGGGAGCGGCTCGCTCCGGGCGGTCAACCTCCCGACCTGCCGAACTACATCGCTGTTATTCCGTTTCACCCGCATCTACCAGCGGATTTGTTGACTGCGGCGAACGTGGGCTAATGTTCTCTCTCGCAGCCGGAAGGAGCGAAAGAGCCTCCGGAGGCGAAATGCGGATGTAGCGCAGCTGGTAGCGCATCACCTTGCCAAGGTGAGGGTCGCGGGTTCGAATCCCGTCATCCGCTCGAAGGCCAACCCGGCCTTGGTTGGCGGTGTGGCCGAGTGGTGAGGCAACGGCCTGCAAAGCCGTGCACACGGGTTCGATTCCCGTCGCCGCCTCTGAGAGGCACCATGCGCGATTAGCTCAGCGGGAGAGCGCTTCCCTGACACGGAAGAGGTCACTGGTTCAATCCCAGTATCGCGCACCAGGTTTCATACAGGTCAGGCCCGGTTTCGACCGGGCCTTTCCTGTGCGCTGACACCACTATGGCCCGCTGAGCCGCCCGGTCGTCGCGTCGACGGTGTAGGTGGTGGAGTTGTTGTCGCCGGTCGCCAGTTGGATCTGCCAGATCACGGTGCCTTCGGCGGCGGCGTCGATCTCCATCTCGTCGAAGCGTGCGTCCGGGGCACGGGAGCCTGTCGATTGCAGGGCCTGCTCGGCCGTGATCGTGGCGGTGTTCAGTTTCGCGATGTCGTCGCTGGGCTTGTCCGCCTGCTGTTGCGACTGCACCTGGCGGCCCGACGAATCGATGAGCACCTTGAATTCATTGCCGTTGGACGCGACCTTGACGTCGAAAACCGTATCGGCCCCGCTGATTTCGGTCTCGAGGTCGAACGGCTTGCCGTCGGGCACCGCACCGGTCGCGGTCCGCAAGGCCGCGAGCGCGGCGGCCACGGCCGTGTCGCCACTCGGCGGTGTCCCGGGTGCTCCGGAACGGCCGGGGGCGGCGGCGGTCGACACCGAGGTTCCGCTCCCGGAGTCCTTCTTCTCGGAGGAAGTGCCGTTATCGTCGCCGCACGCGGCCAGCCCCAGCACGCCACACCCGACGACAGCGCCACCCACCAACAGTTGCCTGCCTAGCATTTGCCCACCTCCTCAGCCGATCGAACGGGTATCTGCCCTGCCCACGCGGCATACCCTCCGGTCGGTTCGGCAAACGCGGCAAGTAGTGCACGCCACCAGCGGCGTGCGGGAGAGCCGACGCGAAAGTTCGGTGGGCCGTCATACGCGCGCCGACACTTCGGCGACCACCGAACCGTGGCCGTCGTGGCGTCAGCCTTCGCCCGCTTCGGAATGACCGCGACCTCGATGGCCTGGCCCGCGCCGAAGCTGGGTGCGAGCGTGCTGACCGTTTCCCAACCCTGGCGGCCGAGATCGTTGAGATCTGTCTCGATCCGCGAGTAGTCGAAGCCTCAGTTGGAGTTTGTAGGTAAGAACCTTGTGCTCCCACTGTGTGGCCGTGCGCCGATCTGCGGTGGCGGGCTGATCACCGCATCGGTGGTCGCCGCGGTCGTCCGCGCCACGCCCGCCGACCGCTCGGGGCTCGCGACCGGCGCCTCCAACGCCGCACGGCAGGTCGGCACGGCCTGCGGCGTCGCGATCCTCGGCGCGGTCGCCGGATCCTGGCCGACGCCGGATCCCCCGCCGACGCCGGATCCCCCGCCGACGCCGGATTCGTCGCCGACGCCGGATTCGTCGACGGCGCCAGATTCGTCGGCGGCGTCCGCCCGCTGGAGGTCGCCGCGACCGTGGCATGGGTCGGTGCGCTGGTGCTTAGCCGGTTCGGGATCGCGAGGCGCGATAGGCCCGACGGCTCCCGCCCCTCCCGACCCATGCAGGCTGATCCGCCCGATCGACCCCTCGGCGACTCCGACACGAACCCGGCGTTACCGCGCGCAGACCGGTTGCAGCGATACGCTTTTCGAACGAAGTAGCGAAGGCGGGCGGAAGTGGTGACGACGAGCCGGATCGAGGAACTGCGGACCGGCCTGCTCGACGACCTGCGCGAGGGCATCTCGTTCGGGCTCGAGGAGGCCGACGAGACCCTCGCCGCGATGGTGGCCATCCAGGCCGAGGAGCGCCCGCGCAGCGCCGAGTTGATCACGCCGCGCCTCGGGCTCGACGGCGAGCGCCCGGAGACGCTGACGCTGATCGGGGCGCGGCACGAGCTGTCACGAGATCGGGTGCGGCAGTTGTACACCCGCGCCGTGGGCCAGATCGTCAGACGGGTGCAGGCCACCGGGTTCCCGGACACCGCGGTGTTCGCCGAGCGCTACCCGGTCGGCTGGGGCGACGAGCGGCTGGTTCGCACGCTGCTGGCCGAAATCTACGCCACCGACAGCGATATCGCCGCGCAGGACCTGGCCTATCTGCGGCTGCGGCTGGCCGGTCACGCGCTGATGGACGCCAAACGCATGGCGGGCTTCGTCTTTCAGCGCATCGCCGGGTGGCAGCAGCGCGGCCGCTGGCATCTGCCCACCCCGCGACACACCGAACCGGTTGCCGGACAGTTGGTTCCGCTGCTGCGGCGCGCGGAGTGGCCCGCGGGCGCACCCGCCGACCTGCCCGGCGCCCCGGTCCCCACCGCGGATGCCGACGACGATGCGCGCGGCTCCGTATTCGCCGAGAAGCTGGGCCGGGAAACGACTTTCGACACCGCGCTGGAGGCACGGCTGCTGCGTATGCTCGACGAGAGCGAGCAGGTCGCCACCTTCACCGAGCGCCCGGCCGCCGTCGACTACCGCCTGGACCTGGCCGAGCGCACCCACTACCCCACCGTCGCCGCCCGGCTCACCGACGGCCGCGTCGTACTGATCGATGTGGTGCCGATGGGGCGCGTCGCGGTCCACGGCAACCGGGTCAAGCTCGACGCCGCTCGTGCCTGGGCGCACGAACGCGGCTGGGGCTGGCTGGTTTTCACCGGCAGCCGCCTCGGCGAGCCGGACCTGCGGCGCCACACCGTCGACGCCCGCCACGAGAATATCCTCCGCAACCGCCTCGCGGAGGGTCCGCTCGCCTGGCCCGAATTCCGCCGCTACATCGATGAGACCGGCATCGACATCGTCGATCTGAGCGCCATGGCGCTATGCCACGGCTGGCGCTGGGAACGCGGACCGTTCCGCCTGACCCGCGGCGAGTGAGCCGCCGGCCCGCGGGGATATTCCGGCACGGCGCCGATGTTTGTGCGGCGGGTTTGCGGGCAGGTCCAGCACATCGCACATTTCGACAGCCGAGGTTGACCATGAGTATTGCGTCGGGGATTGTGAAGGTGTCGGGCGCCGCGGCGTCCACGGCGGTGCAGGGGATTCGGGCGGTCGCGGGCGCGAGCGCCGGTGCCGTGACCGGAGCGGCGCGTGGCGGCATCCAGGGCGCGATCGCCGGATCCAAAGGCCGAATAGACGCGCCGAGGGCCGCGGCGGTCGGCCTCGCCACCGCGGGGCTGGCCGGACTGATCGAGTGGCCGGTGGCATTGACGGTTGGCGGCGTCGCGGGCACCGCCTACCTGCTGCGACGGTCGAGGTCCGGAGCGCGGTCCGCGTCGGCGGCGACGAGGGCAGCGGGATCGGACACGCCCGCACGGAGGGCACCAGCGCCGAAGTCCTCCGCCTCGAGGACGCCCGCACCGAAGACACCGGCGCCAAAGGCAGCCACCTCGAAGACACCCGCACCGAAGACACCCGCGCCAAAAGCAGTCACCTCGACGACACCCGCACCGAAGACATCCACCTCGAAGACACCTGCACCGATGTCACCCGAGCCAAAGGCAGCCGCGTCGAAGACGTCCGCGTCGAACACGTCCGCCAGGAAGGCAGCCGACTCGAAGGCGTCCGGACAGCACTCGTCCGCCCGGAAGACCGCCGCGCGGAAGGCGCCAGGCCGGACGACGACCCGCTCGCGGACCTCCGGGCCCGGGGCCTCGAACGAATCGAACAAGCAGCCGCCGACACGCCGGAAGTCCACGCGCCCGGCGCACAGTGCGAACTGATGGTGTCGCTCAGCGGAATCGTGTCGGCGCCGATCCGGGTGCCGCTGGCCGTCACCGGCGCGACCGTGGGCCTGGTGCGGCGCCCGGTCGAGGCGGCCGCACGCCTGGCGGATCCGCGGACCCGCACCGCGGTGACGGATCTGTCCGACGGCGTCGGCCGCGAGCTGACCGCCCTGCTCGACCCCCGCAAGCGGCGGCGGCATCGACGGATCACGGTGCACGGCAACCGTATTCACGCGGAGGTGCGCGGACTGCGTTCCGCCGACGGCACCGGGGTCGGTGAGCTGCTGCGGCGGCAGCTGGACCGGGCGGCCGGAGTCGAGTGGCTGCGGATCAACGCCGCCACCGGCAGGGTCACGGTGGCCGCCGATCCGGCACTGCTGCCGCCCGCGCGCCTGGAAGCGATCCTCGATCATGTCGAAGCACAGGCCGGAACGGGAGACCGGTCGTGGAGCCGCCGATACGAACATCCCTCCGATCGGGAACCGGTGCTCACATCGGCGCTGCAGCTGATCGGCGATGTCGTGGGCCTCGGCGCGGCGCTCACCGGTCGGCTGCTGCCGGTCCCCGCTCCCGCGCACGCGTTCCGGGCCGCGGTGGCGCTGGCGGACGGGCAGCCACAGGTGCGCCGAATGCTGGAAGCGCAGTTGGGGCGCCACCGCACCGACACCGTGCTCAGCGTCGCCACCGCCGTCGGCCAGGCCATGGACGCCGAGGCCGCCGGGCTGTTCGCCGATGCCGTGCATCGCGCCACCCGGCTGGCGGAGGCCGCCGCGCGATACGGCCAATGGCGGCGCTGGGAAGATCTGATCGCCGACCCGAACCATCCGGACGTGCCGGAGTACCGGGCGCCCCGGCCTCGTCCCGGGCCGCGCCCGCGCGGCCCGGTCGAGCGCTGCGCCGAGGAGGTCGGCAGCACGTCGGCCCTCGCCGCCGCCGCGACCGTGCTCGGCGGGCGGGGCCTGGGCGATGCCGCCGACGCGGCGGTATCCGGGGTGCCGAAGGCGGCCCGCGCCGGTCGCGAAACCTTCGCCGCCACACTGGCTGTCGCCCTGTCCGCGCGCGGCGCGCTGACGCTCGATCCACGGCTGTGGCGCCGCCTGGACCGGACCTCCGCCGTCGTCGTCGACCACCGCGTCCTGCGCGGCCGCCGCCCCGTCGTCCTGACCGCCGAATCCACCGACGGCACCTGGCCGACCGACCAGGTCTGGAGCGCGGCGCAACGCCTGCTGTGGCGCAACGGATCCGAACTGCCGGTCCCGCCGCCCCGGGGCCACGACCGCCGAGATCTCTCGATCACCCTCGATACCGACGAGGCGGATACAGGCGGTTCCCCGGACCACCGGAACAACGCCACGGACCACGCCCCACATTCGCTACCTCGCCCCAGCACAGCGAACTCCGAAGCGTCCCACGCACCACATTCGGCACCCGCCGGAACTGCGACACACTCCGAAACCGACCACGCCCCACCTTCGGCACCGGGTGGAAACGCAGCACACTCCGAAACCGACCACGGGCCACACTCGCCACCCGGCGAAAACGCAACACACCCCGAAACCGACCACGGGCCACACTCGGCACCGGGCGGAAGCGCGGCGTATTCCGATGTCGCGGACGACCTAGGGACCGACATGGAGGACCCGCATTGGTGTGTGTTGCGGGAGCGCGGGCGGTCCGTCGGCAGGGTGCTCATCGGCAGAGAGCCGCATCCGGACGCCGTCGGCCTACTCACCACCGCGCGGCAGGCGGGGCTGCGGGTGGTGCTGGTCGGCGGCGAGGACGCGGGCGAATTGCGGCGCAGCGCCGACGAATTCGTGACGGCGGGCGGTTCCGCCTCCGGGCTCGTCCACCGGCTCCAGGAGCAAGGGCACGTGGTCGCCGTGGTCAGCAGGCGCACGCACCGGGCGCTCGGCGCCGCCGACGTGGGGATCGGCATGGCCACCCGGCGCGCCGACGGGACGGTCGAGATTCCCTGGCAGGCGGGCGTGGTCTGCCCCGATCTGGGGTGCGTACGGCAGATCCTCGGCGCGACCGGCCCGGCCCGGCAGGTGAGCGACCGGGGGCGCGTACTGACGCTGTCGGCCGCCACCCTCAGCGGGCTGCTGCTGGCATCCGGCCGCGCGGGCGCCCGCCCCGCCCGTGCCAGCAGCCCGATCGCGGCGGCCACCATGCTGGGCCTGGCGACCGGGTTGACGCAAGGCCGCCGCGCCGCCCGCGCACCCGCGCCGGCGAGCATCGCGCTGGTGCCTTGGCATGCGCTGGAGCCCGACGAGGTCCGGGCCCGGCTGCCGGAACCACATCGCGCGCCCGCGCCGCCGCCGTCACTGCTCGCCGCGGCCGCGTCCCGGCTCGGGCGGCAATTCGCCACGCCCGCAACAACTGTGGCCGACCTGGCCCGGCAGATGCGCCGCGAGCTGGCCGACCCGATGACCCCGCTGCTGGCGGTCGGCGCGGTCGCGGCCGCGCTACTCGGCTCCCCCACCGATGCGATACTGGTCGGCGCCGTGCTCGGACTCAATGCCGCGGTGTCCGCGCTGCAGCGCCGCCGTGCGCGGCTGTCGCTGCACGACCTGCTGCTCGGTGAACGGCTGCAGGCGCGCCGGGTCACGGGCGATCGCGAGATCCGCACGGCCGCGGACGATCTGCGGCCCGGCGACGTCATCGCCCTGAAAACCGGCGAGGTCGTGCCCGCCGACGCCCGGCTGCTGACCACAGACGGGCTCGAGCTCGACGAGTCGGGACTGACCGGGGAGTCGGTGACGGTCGACAAGCAGACCGCCGCGACACCCGGCGCGGCACTGAGCGATCGCGCCTGCATGGTATTCGAGGGCGGAGTCGTGGTCAGCGGCACCGCACGCGCGGTGGTGGTCGCGGTGGGGCCGGGAACCGAGTCGGGACGCGCGCTCGCCGCCGCCGGGCCGCCCCCGTCCGGCGGGGTCCAGGCCCGCCTGCGCGAACTCACCGAGCGCGTGCTGCCCTTCACACTGGGCGGTGGAACCACGGTCACCGTAACGAGTTTCCTGCGCGGGATGCCGCTGCGGCCCGCGCTGGCCGATGGGCTGGCCGTCGCGGTCGCGGCCGTTCCGGAGGGCCTCCCGCTGGTCGCCACGGTCGCGCAGCTCGCCGCGACCCGGCGGCTGTCGCGGCACGGCGTCCTGGTGCGCAGCGGCCGCACCATCGAGGCGCTCGGCCGCGTCGACACGGTGTGCTTCGACAAGACCGGCACCCTCACCGAGGGCAAGCTGGACCTGGTCGCCCTCGCCGATCTCGACGAACAGTGGGACAGCGGGGATTTCGCGGCGTCGCCGCAGTCGCGGCGGCTGCTGCGGGCGGCCGCCCGCGCCTGTCCGGGCGCCGCCGACGGGCCGCCCGTGCACGCCACCGACCGCGCCGTCGTCGAGGCCGCCGACGTCGAGCTGGGCGCCCGCGCCGCCAAGGTCTGGGATCCCATCGAGGAGGTGCCGTTCGAGAGCTTCCGCGGCTACGCGGCCGCCATCGGCCATACCGCCCACCACATCCGGCTGGCCGTCAAGGGCGCGCCGGAGGTGCTGCTGCCGCGTTGCACACAGCTGTTGCGCGCCGACGGCGCTGGCGGACACCGGGTTTCGGAATTCACCGCGGCCGCCCGTGCGGACGCCGAGGAGGCGGTCCAGCGGCTGGCCGAGCGCGGGCTCCGGGTACTCGTGGTGGCCCGCCGGGACTTCGCGGCGGCTCCCGACGACGTCGACGGCGAGGTCGAGCACCTCACCCTGCTCGGGTTCGTCGGCATCGCCGATCACCCGCGCCCGCAGACGCCCCGGCTCGTCCGCGAGCTGGCGCGCAACGATATCGGGATCCGCATGATCACCGGCGACCATCCGGTCACCGCCCGCGCGGTCGCCGATCAGCTCGGCATCCCCGCCGACGTCATGGCCACCGGCGCCGACCTCGACTCGCTCGACGAGGACGGGCGGGCCGACCTCATCGAGCGGGCCACCGTCTTCGCCCGCGTCTCCCCGGAACACAAGGTGCGCATCGTCTCCGCGCTGCAGCGGCACCGGCACACCGTGGCGATGGTCGGCGACGGCAGCAACGACGCCGCGGCCATCCGCACGGCCGACGTCGGCATCGGGCTGGCCGCCCGCGGCTCGGTCGCGGCGCGCGAGGCCGCCGACCTGATCCTCACCCGGTCGAGCGGCGGCATGGATCCGGCCGTGCTGCTGCAGGCCCTGGCCGAGGGCCGCAGCATGTGGCACCGAGTGCGCGACGCGATCGGCGTCCTGGTCGGCGGCAATGCGGGCGAAGTGGTGTTCACCGTGCTCGGCACCGTGCTGTCCGGGCGCGCGCCGATCGGCACCCGGCAGTTCCTGGTGGTCAACCTGCTCACCGATCTGGGGCCCTCGATGGCGGTCGCCCTCTCGCACCGCACGGTCGCCGACGACGGCGAATCCACGCTGGGCGCGCCGCCGGATCTGGGCGGTGCGTTCCTGCGCGCGGTCGCGGTGCGCGGGGCCTGCACCGCCGTCGGCGCGGGCAGCGCGTGGTTGCTGGGCCGGGCCACCGGCCGCCGGCGCCGGGCGGAGACCATGGCGCTCGCGGCGCTCATCGGCACACAGCTGGGCCAGACGCTGGTGATCGGTTACCGCAGTCCGCTGGTGTGGACCACGGTCGCGGGCAGCTCCGCGCTACTCGCCGCGATCATCATGACGCCGGGCGTGAACCGGTTCTTCGGGTGTGTGCCGCTCGGCCCGCTGGCATGGCCGATCGTGGTCGGCAGCGCCGGGCTCGGCACGGTCGCGGCCGTCGCCGCAGGCCGGGCGCTCAGCGCAGCATCAACCCCGCCGCGATGAACGTCACGATCACGAGCATGGCGAAGCAGGTGATCAGCTGCCAGTGCAGCAGCGCCTCGCGCTGTTTGGCGATGGTCACCCGCAGGGTGGCGTCGACGCGGTGGTGATCGACCAACCGGCGGCGCGTGGCATCGAGCTGGTCGGCAGTCTCCTCGGCACGTTCGAGCCGGTGCAGCAGCTTGTGCACCTGCTTGGCCTTGTCGCGGGTCGCCTTGCGCGCCAGCGCCAGCGCCGTGCGCTGGTTCACCAGTTCCTGGCGCTGCTGTGCGATGACAAGGGCTTGCGCACGCGTGTGCTGCTCCCAGTCGGTCACTGTGGCCCATCCTCCCGTGGTCTCGTCGCGGTATCCCCAGGCCAGCTCCCCGGCCACCCAGTCTTCGATGAATTCCTTTACCGCCCAGGGTTTCTCCCGCGGCACCACCACGCCGGACGGCCCCGCCGCGACCATACCGGCGACCACCCGGTAGTCACACGCCTCCGCCGCGAAGTCGTCGACGCCCAGCGCCGGGAGCCGTGCGACCCAGAAGCCGGGCGGGCACAGCCACAGCACCTCGTGGCAGCCGACGGCGCGCAGGCGCGCCGTGCGCTCCTGCGCGTGGGCCAGCGACACCGGTTCGCTGCGCACCTCGATCGCGCACAGGCGGTTGCCGCGGCGCCACAGCAGCGACGGCGTCTGCGCGCCCAGCGGCTTGTCCACGTCGGCGTCGTCCGCGCCGGAGGCCAGCAGCCGCCCGCGCAGCCAATATTTCAGCCGCTGCACATCCCAGTGGCAGTCTCCGCAGCCGACCTCCCGGCAGCGCTCCCCCGCCTGGTGTCCGCGTGGATTGGGTTCCACCACCGGGAGATTCGCCGACTCGGGAGGGGACAGCACCGTCGTATGCCCGCGCTCTCGCTCTTTCAGTTCCTTCGTGCTCACGCGACCACTTCCCCTGCCACTACACCCAGCGGGCCCGATTCGACCCGCTACTTCCAGATTGCCGCAACTGTCAGGGCCCTTCACGTAGTCGTGCCCGGTTTCGTTATCCAACCGGGAGCCCAGCGTGATCATCGGGTGCCGGGACGGGCTGTTACGTGCGAATTCGACACGGATTGATCAAGATTCACGAAGGTGCCCATGGCACTTTTCGGACACCCGGTGCCTGTACCGACTTCGCGGGCGGCGCGGGCGGTTCTTCCATGCCCGGCCGACGGCGGGGAAACCGGTCGGTCCGGAATCCGGGCGTGCTGTACTGGAGGAATGAGCGATATCCCAGTCACCGTCGACCGGGCCGGATTGTGGGACGCCGAGGCCCTCAGTGACGTTGCGGCAGCAGCCTTTCCGATGGCCTGCCCGCCCGAGCTGGAGCCGACGGATATCGAGACGTTCGTGGCGGACATACTGTCCGGCGAACGCTTCGGCGACTATCTCACCGATCCCGATCGCACCATCCTCAAGGCGACGGCGAATGGGGATATCGTCGGCTACGCGATGCTGGTGGCGGGCGCGCCCATCGATCCGGCGATCGCCGCGGCGATCGGCGGCCGCCCGGTGGCCGAGATCAGCAAGCTCTACGTGCTGCCCGGCCACCACGGCGCCGGGGTGTCGACGGCGCTGATGCACGCGGTCGTCGACCTCGCCCGGCGCGGCGGATACGCGGGTGTCTGGCTGGGCGTCAACCAGGACAACGAGCGCGCCCAGCGTTTCTACGCCAAGCACGGATTCCGCACCGTCGGCACGAAGACCACCACCGTCGGTTCCCAGGTCTGCCACGACTACGTCCTGCACAAGGAACTCTGAACCCCACCGCCGCGCACCACCCCGCGGGCCGCGCCCGGCGCCTCACCAACTCCCGCATGCCCGGCGCCCCGCTCCCCATTCCCGGCACATCTCACTCCCCCATTCCCGGCATGTCTCACTCCCCAATCCCCGGCACGCCATACTCCCCAATCCCCGGCCCACCTCACTCCCCAATCCCCGGCACACCTCACCCCCATCCCGGCACGCCATACCCCATCCCGGCACGCCACACCCCCATCCCGGCACACCTCACCCCCGATCCCCGGCGCGCTTGTGGCCGGGGTCCCACCGAGATTCCGGCCAAAGCGGGTGCCGGAAACCAGGGGCGGCGCTCAGCTCAGCATCTTCGCCCGCAAGGCGGCGATATCGTCGTCGGTCAGCTTCAGGCCCTCGTGCACGTAGTTGTCGAAGCTGCCGTAGGTCTGGTCGGCTTGGTCGAAGGCGGCGTCGAGGGCGGGCAGGACCACGCCGTTGAGCGGGTCGTCGGCACCGGCGTCGCGGTAGTGGTTCGACAGCAGGAAGTCGTAGTTCACCGTGGCGCGGTCGACGCCCAGGATCGTCAGCAGCACCGCGGCCATCCAGCCGGTGCGGTCCTTGCCCGCGGTGCAGTGGAACAGCACCGCACCGTCGTCGGTATCGATGATGTCGCGCAGGATCGACGCGAAACCCTCGTTCGCGCCGGGCGCGGTGACGAACGCGCGGTACAGATCCGTGCCCGCCACCAGCGTCGAGGCCATGACCTGCGGCGGCGCCTGGCCGATCACGTCATCGATGTGCAGCGTCGCGCCCGCGGGCACCCGGTCTGGGGCGAACGCGCGCTCATAGCCGGTGCGCAGATCGTCGTCGAACTTCAGCCCGCGGTCGGTCAGGGCGGCCAGGTCGGCGTCGGTGGCCTTGCTCAGCTCGCCGCTGCGGAAGACCAGCCCCGTATTCACGGTGCGGCCGTCGGTGGTGCGGTAGCCGCCGACATCCCGGGCGTTCTGCACACCCAGCAGGTGCAGCGAGCGAGTGGCGGGGTCGACCGTGACCGACGCGGTAGCTGCCGGAGGATCGGCGGCGAGCGCCGTACCGACCGTCGGACCCAGGGCGACGGTGGCGGCCGCGGCCAGGGCGACGGTGCCGCGAATCGAACGTCGAATCATGGCGCTCCCTCATTCTCAGCCCAACGGCCGCGTGCTCGGCCGACGTTCACGATAGGCCCGGGCGATCATCGCGAACCTGCACCGAGTTCGCCGCCGGCCGCCGACCCGGTCGCGATCGACGATTTCGCCCGCCACGCTACACCGAGCGGTCGGTCGGTTAAGCGGGCACCTCGAAGCGGGAAAGCGCCAGCAGGCGCGAGATCGCGCGCAGGTACTTCTTGCGGTAGCCGCCGCCGAGCATCTCCTCGGAGAAGATCTGATCCAGCTTCACGCCCGAGACGGTGACCGGGATCCCGGCGTCGTAGAGCCGGTCGGTCAGCACCACCATGCGCAGCGCGACCGCCTGGTCGGTGATGGTGTGCACGCCCGAGACGAATACCGCCGACACCCCCGCGATCAGCGCCCCGTAGCGCGAGGGGTGCAGCGTGCTCAGATGCCGCAGCAGCGCGTCGAACTCGTCGAGCGTGGAACCCGGTGTGACGGCGGCCTTCTCGGCCAGCTGCCCAGCCGCGGTCGGCTCCGGCGCCGGGGGCAGGTCGCGGTGGCGGTAGTCCGGCCCGTCGACGCGGACGGGGTCGAACAGCGAGCCCAGCTTGCGGATCTCGCGCAGGAAGTCCTGTGCCGCGAAGCGGCCCTCCCCCAACTGGTCCGGCAGCGTATTCGAGGTGGCCGCCACCGACACCCCGCGCGCGGTCAGTTCGGTCAGCAACCGCGAGACCAGCATGGTGTCGCCGGGATCGTCGAGTTCGAACTCGTCGATGCACAGCACGCTGTTGCCCGACAGCCGCTCCACGGCATTGGTGAAGCCCAGCGCGCCGACGAGATTGGTCACCTCGCCGAACGTCCCGAACGATTTCGGCGCGGGCGCGGCGTGGTAGATGGAGGCCAGCAGGTGGGTCTTGCCGACACCGAAGCCGCCGTCGAGGTACAGGCCCGCGCCGTCGACCTGCTTCTTCTTGCCGAACAGGCTCTTCTTCCCCGCCGCGGCGTGAATCTCGGCCACCCGCCCGGCGAACTGCTCGGCCCGCTGCACGGCCGCGGCCTGGGTGGGCTCCTTCGGATCGGGGATGTAGGAGGCGAAACTCACCTCGTCGAATGTGGGCGGCGGCACCATCTGGGCGATGAGCTGATCGGCCGGAACCTCCGGATGACGATCGACGAGGCGTTGTTGCACCCGAGTAGCGTACTGACGTGGTGTGATCGGTTCTTATGCAGCGTGCTCCCAATGCGATCCAGTTCACAGCACTGAGCCCCGACGACCTGGTGCGCCTCTACGCCTATCCGGCCCGCCTCGAATCCCCGTGGATCCGAGCCAACTTCGTCGCCAGCATCGACGGCGCGGTCACCGTGGACGGGCGCTCGGGAGCCCTCGGCACGGGCGCCGACCACGACGTCTTCGCGATCCTGCGCGATCTGGCCGACGTGATCGTCGTCGGGGCCGGTACCGCGCGGGCCGAGAACTACGGCGGCGCTCGCACTGAAGCCCACCGCCGCATCCGGCTGCACCGGCACGGCCTCGGCGGTGCGTCCGACGGCGCACCGCCGCCCATCGCGGTGATCACGGCCAGCGCGGCCCTGGATCCGGCGGGCAAGCTGTTCACCGACACCGTCCGCCCGCCGCTCGTGCTCACCACCGCCGCCGCGCCCGCCGAGCGCAAGGGACTGCTCACCGACGCGGGGGCGGAGGTGGTCGAGGCCGGTGACACGACGGTCACCGCGGCCGATCTCCGCGCCGCGCTGGCCGCGCGCGGACTGCTGCGGGTGCTGTGCGAGGGCGGGCCCTCCCTGTTCGGCGAACTGATCTCCGCCGGTGCCGCCGACGAGCTGTGCCTCACGGTGTCGCCCCTGCTCGTCGGCGGTACGGCGGGTCGAATCGCGGTGTCGCCCAACGCCTTGCCCACCCCGATGGCGCTGCGCCACGTGCTGGCCGACGACGACGGCACCCTGCTGACACGATGGGAGCGGGCACACACCCAGAGCTGAAACCACGCGATCGACCTGGCAGGCTGTATCGCATGCGCTGGATCCGGGCCGCACTGCTGGCAACGTCATCGCTGACGGTTCTCCTCACCGCCGCCTGCGGCGCGGGGCCCTCGGAGCGGCCCGCCGTCGCCGTGGAGCGGCCGCACGAGGCCGGTGGGCCCGCCCGTCCCAGCACGTCCGCGCCGCCCGCACCCCCGGCGCTGCAGCAGCCCAAGACCGACCTCAACTGGCACGAATGCGCGGTACCCACGTTCAATCTGCTGGGCCTCGGCGCACCGCCGCCCGGACTGATCTTCGAATGCGCCGAGTACTCGACGCCGATCGACGCGGGCGGCGCCATTCTCGGTACCTTCCGCAACGGCGCGGTGCGGGCCCGGCTGCAGCAGACCCCCGCCGACGCCGCGCCGATGGTGCTGACCTCCGGCGACGATCGCTCCTCCACCGCCACCCTGGCGGGCCTGGCCGCGGGCCCGGCCTCCGCACTGCTGGGCGCGCACCCGATCGTCGCGGTGGACCGCCGCGGCATGGGCAGATCTCAGCCGATCGACTGCATGACCGCCGACACCCGGCGCGTGCTGGCCGACAACGGGCAATTCGCTCCCGGCGGCGGCGATCCCGTCGATACCGTGGCCAAGCTCAGCCAGGACGCCACCATCGCCTGCCAGGACTTCCTGCAGCCTTATCAGGGCACCTTCGACGCCGCGCACGCCGCCGACGACATCGAGCAGCTACGCAAGCAGTGGCAGGTGGACCGGATCGCGTTGATCGGCACCGGCAACGGCGCCCGGGTGGCGCTCGGCTACGCCGCCAAATACGGCGACCGCCTGTCCCGCCTGGCCCTCGACTCGCCCGAAGCGGTCAACGCCGACGCCGTGGGCCGGGCCGAGCAGCGGGTCAAGGGGGCCGAGGCGGCGCTGACCGGTTTCGCCCAGCGCTGCGCCGGGGTCGGCTGCGCGCTGGGGCCGGATCCGCGGGGCGCCGTCACCGATCTGGTGACCCGGGCCGGGCGCGGTGAACTGGGCGACCTGTCCGCGAACGCGCTGCTCACGACCATTTCCGGATTTCTCGGCGATCCGCGTGCCGACCAGGCGAGCCGCGTCCGGGAGCTTGCCGACGCGCTGGCCGCGGCCGGTCGCGGCGACCGGGGGCCGATCGGGAATCTGGTGCTGCGCGAATCGGCCGCCACCGCCGCCGACGGTCAGTTCGTCGCGCGGTGCAGCGACAATCAACAACCCGCCACGCCCACCCGGGCCAAGGAACTGCAGAACACCTGGGGCGCACAGTATCCGGTGTTCGGCAAGGCCGCCGCGACCGAGCTGATGGCGTGCACCGCCTGGCCCGTGCCCAACGCCGCCCTGCTGCCGCAGAAGTACGCCGGACCGGTGCTGGTGCTGGGCACCGCCGCCGACCCGGTGGTGGGCGGCGACGGGCGGCCCGCGGTCACCGGTGCGCTGAGCGCCGCCGGGGCCCGCGTCGCGACAGTCGAATGGCAGGGCTGGGGGCATCCGGTGTTCACCCACACCGGCTGCGCGCAGCAGTACCTCGTCGACTATCTGAAGGACGCCAAGCTGCCGCAGGACGGCACCGCCTGCCCGGCCTGAGCCCGGCGGTGACGAAGTTCGCGACACGAATACGGCGCCAAACACCGGGTCGAGGCAACGCCCGGCGGGGTTTCCGGTGTACCGTGCCCCAGTGTTCCTTCGTCAGCTCGAGCCACGCACCGCTCGAACCACCTCCGAGGTCCTGAACTTCGCACTGTGGCCGTTCGCGGTCATGACCGTGTTGCATCAGATATTCGTCGAGGGCACCAACTTCAACATCACCGACGATTTCGCGCCGGTGTACAAGGCGTCGCTCGCGTTTCTGAACGGGCGGGCCATCTACGGCGAGAACTTCGATCTCGTCGACCCGCACTACCTGTACCCGCCCAGCGGCACGCTGCTGGTCGCCCCTTTGGCGCTCGTCGATCCCGAGAAGTCGAAGTGGTGCTTCGTCGCGCTGAACGCCGTGGCGATCATCGTGGCCTGGTACCTGCTACTGAAGCTGTTCAAGTTCAGCGTGCGCTCCTATGCCGCGCCGCTGACGCTGCTGCTGATGTTCGCCTCCGAAACCGTCATCAACACACTGGGTTTCGGCAATGTCAACGGCTGCATCCTGCTGGCCGAGGTGATCTTCATCCACCTGCTGCTGCAGCGCCGGGACCTGTGGGCCGGGTTCGTGATGGGTTTGACGATCGCGGTGAAACCCACGCTGGCGCCGCTGCTGCTGATACCGCTGGCGCGGCGGCAGTGGAAGGTGTTCATCACCGCGCTGGGCGTACCGGTCGCGCTCACGGTCGTGGCCTGGCCGTTGATCAAGGATCCGATGGACTACATCCGCCGGACCGTGCCGTACTCGCTGGAGGCGCGCGACTACTTCAACAGCTCCATTCCGGGCAGCGCCGCGTACTGGGGCCTGGACACGTGGCTGACCTGGACCATCCGCATCGCGCTGGCGGTCGTCGTGCTGATCTCGCTGTGGCTGCTGTACCGCTACTACCTGCAGGACGAGCTGTTCTTCATCCTGACCGCATCGGGCGTGCTGCTCACCACCGAGTTCGTCTGGACGTCCCTGGGCCAGCAGTACTACTCGATGATGCTGTTCCCGTTCCTGATGTCGGTGGTGCTGCGCAGCTCGGTGCTGCGCAACTGGCCCGCCTGGCTGGCGATCTTCGGGTTCATGACCTACGACAAGTGGCTGCTCGACCACTGGCAGAGCGCCGGGCGCACCCTGGAGTACCTGCGCGTCACGCTCGGCTGGAGCATGCTGCTGATCGTGGTGTTCTGTGTGCTCGGCGACCGCTACCTGGCCGCGCGCCGCGAGGGGCGGCTGGCCTCGGGCATCGATCCGGTCTTCCTGCTGCCGGAGAACGCGGCGCGGCCGGACGGCCCGGCCGAATCCGAGAAGAATTCCCGCGGACGGCACAACGGCAACGACGTCTCCGACGCCTCCGCCGGAGACGGCAAACAGGCGGACCCCCACGCGGAATCATCGCAGGCGGGCGCCCTCACCTGACACGAACCGGCACCGCGACCTGAGATATCGGGAGGCGTCCTGTGATCACTCGAATCAGCCGTGCGACGCGGCAATTAGACTCGCGCTCATGAGTTCCGACTCCGAGACGTCACTGCCCGCTCCGAAGATCGAGCTCACGCCGCGGGAATGGCGGACGCGGCTGACGCCGCAGGAATACGCGGTGCTGCGCGAGGCCGCCACCGAGCGCGCCTTCACCGGCGAGTACACCGATACCGAGACCACCGGGGTGTACGAGTGCCGGGCGTGCGGCGCCGAACTGTTCCGCAGCGCCGAGAAGTTCCACTCGCACTGCGGCTGGCCCTCGTTCTTCGATCCGGCCCAGTCCGACGCGGTGCTGCTGCGCGCGGACGATTCGCTGGGCATGCGGCGCGTCGAGGTGCTGTGCGCCACCTGCCACAGCCACCTCGGACACGTCTTCGAGGGGGAGGGTTATCCAACCCCGACCGACAAGCGGTACTGCATCAACTCCATCGCCCTGCGCCTGCACCCCTCGGACAACGCAGCGCGCGGAGAAGACGGCTGAACCTTACGGCCACACCACCCCCGCGCGCATGACCCGAAAAACCGGGGCGCGGGATCACATCCGCAAAATCAGCGCACGCTTTCACTTCCAGCGCGCCCTCCACCATGCCCGGCATACCTCGCCACTATGCCCGCCACACACCCCGCCACCATGCCCAGCACGCCCCTCCGCCATGCGCGGCACGCGCCCCCTCATCATTTCCGGCATGCTTTTTGCCGGAATCACGGCAGGGCGGTGATCAGCTTCTCCACGTCCACCCGGGGGCCGGTGAAGAACGGGACCTCCTCGCGTACGTGCAGGCGGGCCTCGGTGGCGCGCAGGTCACGCATCAGGTCGACGATGCGGTGCAGTTCGGGGGCCTCGAAGGCGAGGATCCACTCGTAGTCGCCGAGGGCGAAGGAGGAGACCGTGTTGGCGCGCACGTCCGGGTAGCCGCGTGCCGCCTTGCCGTGGTCGGCGAGCATCTTGCGACGCTCCTCGTCGGGCAGCAGGTACCACTCGTAGGACCGCACGAACGGATACACGCAGATGTAGTTGCCTGGCTCCTCACCGGCGAGGAAGGCGGGAATGTGGCTCTTGTTGAATTCGGCCGGGCGATGCAGCGCGGCATTGCTCCAGACCGGGGCGCTGACGCGGCCGAGTTCGGTGGTGCGGCGGAAGTCGGCGTAGACCGCCTGCAGCTGCTCGATGGTCTCCGCGTGCGTCCAGATCAGGAAGTCCGCGTCGGCCCGCATACCGGCGACGTCGTAGAGCCCCCGCACCACGACTCCGCGCTCCTCCAGCGAGTCGAAGAACGCCCGCGCCTCCTTGATCACCGCCTCCCGGTCCTCCCCCAGCGCCCCCGGCTCCACCTGGAACGCCGAGAACATCAGATACCGGATGGTGGAGTTGAGTGCCTGGTAATCGAGTCGCGCCATGCCCCCATCCTGCCACCGCGGATCCGCCTCCCGCACAGCCGCACCCCGTGCCTACTCCCGCACCCCGACACGCCGTCGACAACGGGTGCGGGACAAGACAACCAGTGCGGGACCCGGCCGAATTGGGACTTACGCCAGGCGGGTGAGGATCCGGTCGGCGGCGGCGGTTCCCGAGGCAGCGCAGGCGGGGACGCCGACGCCGTGCAGGTAGGCGCCCGCGACGGCCAGGCCGGGCAGGTCGGCGATACCCGCTTCGATGGCGGCGACGCGGTCGACATGGCCAGGAGCGTATTGCGGAAGCCCGCCGCGCCAGCGCTGCACCCGCGCCGTGAGCGGGGTGATCTCGATGCCGGTGACCGTCGACAGGTCCGCCGCGGCGGCGGCGATCAGGTCGTTGTCCGGCCAGGAGAGCGGGGTGTCGTTCCCGAAGCGGCCGAAGGAGGCGCGCACCAGGGCGACGTCGCGTTGCGCCAGATGCGTCCACTTGCGGCTGGACAACGTGAATGCCTTGGCGCGCAACGGTTCTCCGGTGGCGACGAGAATACCCGAGTTATCGGGCAGCGGGGTCCGCGCGGGCAATGCCAGCGCGACCACCGCGGACGAGGACAACTCGATTCCGGCGGCGGCAGCGGCCGCTTCCGGCGCCACACCGCGCAACAACCCGGCGGTCACCGGGGCGGGCGCCGCCAGGACCACGGCATCCACCTCTCCCACAGGATCCAGCCGCCAGCCGGTGGCGGTGCGGGTCAAACCCGTTGCCGCCGTATCGGTTTCCACCTTCACCTGGGCGGCGGAAAGCAGTGCGTCCAGCAGCACCCGGTAGCCATCGCGAATGCCGCCGAAGACCGGTGCGGTCGACGGCGGCGGCAACGCCTCGGTCACCGCCCGCGACAGGCTCGTCGCACCGGCGTCCAGCGCGGCGGCCAGCGTCGGCAACGCGGCCCGCACCCCGATCGAATTCGCCAGTCCCGCATACACTCCGCCGAGCAGCGGGTCCAGGCTGCGCCGCACCACCTGCTCGCCGAACCGATCGCCTACCAGGTCACCGACCGACATATCGCCCCCGCGCGCCCAGTCCAGCGGCCGGGTCGGCTCGTCGGCGATGCGCGCCAGCGTCGCCTCGTCCACCAGCCCGACCACCGCGTCCGGCCCGGCCGGAATCCCCATCAGCGTGCGCTCGGGCAGCGGGTGCGCCGCCCCGCCCGACCAGATCAGCGGCCGCTTCCCCGCCGGGTACACCAGCTGATCGGCCAGCCCCAATTCCGCCAGGAGCGCGGGGATCTCGGGTCGCCGCCCGACGAACGCCTCGGCCCCCAGCTCCACGGGACCACCGGCGATATCGTCGGTGCGGAGAATCCCACCGATCCGCTCGGACCGCTCCACCAGCACGAGATCGAGCGTGGAGCCGAGCTCCCGCCGCAACCGATAGGCGGCCACCAACCCGCTGATCCCCCCACCGACCACCGCCACCCGCATCGACCACTCCTCGCCACTTCCGAATCGATCCCGGACCCGCGATCACCGCATGGCCAAACCCCTGCGGGGGCGACCATCCCACCACCAACCTCTACTCCCCCCGCAACCTACTCTCGCAACCACCCCGTTCCCGCTCCCGGCTGTCCCCCGTCCCGCACCCGGCTACCCCGCGCCCTTCTCCTCCGCGTCCCTGTTCCCGGATGTTCCGCACCCCGCACCCGGCTCTCCGGCACCCCAGCTCTCGCCGTATTCCCCTCCTGGCCCACGCCGCAAACCGCTCGCCTGGCACAAGCTGCGGTCCCTAGCCCAGCGGGCGCTCGGACGTCGGAACCCATGTTCACACGAGGCACCGACAGGTTCGGTGGCGCGGGATTACAGGGGCGAGGGCAGACTATGGATCAGGGCCACCGTCTCGGTGATCACGCCCGGGTCGGTCTCGGGCAGCACCCCATGGCCGAGGTTGAAGATATGCCCGGTCGCGCCCATCGCGATCGCCCGGTCCGCCTCGTGCGCGATGCGGCGCACCTCACGCTCGACGACCTGCGGACCCGCGAACAGCACCGCCGGATCCAGGTTGCCCTGCAACGCCTTTCCGGCGCCGACGCGACGGATCGCGTCCTGCAGCGGCACCCGCCAGTCGACACCGACCACATCGGCGCCCGCCTCGCCCATCGCGCCCAGCAACTCCCCGGTGCCCACGCCGAAGTGGATGCGCGGTACGCCCGCGGCGGCCAACTCGGCGAACACCCGCTCCGAATGCGGCAGCACGAACTCCCGGTACTGCGCCAGCGACAGCGCTCCCGCCCAGGAGTCGAACAGTTGCAGGGCGTCCACGCCCGCGGCCAGCTGCGCGCGCAGGAACTCGATGGTGATGTCGGTGAGCACGCCCAGCAGCAGATGCCAGGTCTCCGGATCACCGAGCATCAGCGCCTTGGTGTGCTCGTGATTGCGGCTCGGCCCGCCCTCCACCAGATAGGAGGCGAGAGTGAAAGGGGCACCGGCGAATCCGATGAGCGGGGTGTCGCCGAGTTCGTCCAGCAGCAGCCGCACCCCCTCGGTGACCGCGCCCACCTCCTCGCGGCGCAGCCGCGGCAGGCCGCGCACATCGTCGACGGTGCGCACCGGCCGCGCCACCACGGGACCGGTCCCGGGGACGATATCGAGGTCGATCCCCGCCGCCTTGAGCGGAACGACGATGTCGGAGAACAGGATCGCCGCATCCACCCCGTGGCGGCGGATCGGCTGCATCGTGATCTCGCACACCAGCTCCGGATCGAAGCAGGACTCCAGCATCCCGATCCCGGCGCGCAACTCGCGGTACTCGGGCAGCGACCGCCCGGCCTGACGCATGAACCAGACGGGGCGCCGGCTCGGCGTGCCGCCGGTGGCGGCAGCGAGGAACGGCGCATCGGACAACCGGCGGCGGGTAGGTGTGCTCATCCCCGCCATCGTATGCGGGCGTGTGATCGGTCTCCCCCACGCGGTCGGCACGCCCGGGGCACACCGTCACTGCGAACGCCAGAATGCGCGCAGCGGCGCGCCTCCGACCGCGCCGGGCCCTTCCGGTCTACCGTCTCATTCGTGACACCGCTCGACTTCCGCGACGGCGCCGCACCGACCCCGGGCCCCGACAGCGAACCAGCCCAGTTTCGCGCCGCGGTCGATGCGATGGGCACCGCCTCCGTGCACCCCCGGATCGAGCTTGCACCGATCCGGCCGCCGCAACGCCTGGCACCTTATTCATACGCCATCGGAGCCGAAGTCAAACCTCCGGACACGAATGTGGTCCCGGTCGACTCGGAGGGCGACGCGTTCGGGCGGCTGATCCTCTTACATGATCCCAACGGCCACGAGGCCTGGAACGGGGTGTTCCGGCTCGTGGCCTACATCCAGGCCGATATCGACGCCGCGCTCGCGGGTGACCCGCTGCTGCCGGAGGTGGCCTGGAGCTGGCTGGTCGACGCGCTGGAATCACGGGGCGAACCGTTCACGGCGCTGGGCGGCACCGTCACCTCCACCAGTTCGGTCCGTTACGGCGACATCGCCGGACCGCCGCGGGCCTATCAGCTGGAGCTGCGGGCCTCGTGGACGGTGGGCTCCACGGAGCTCGGACCGCACGTGGAGGCTTTCTGCGAGGTACTGGCCTATGCGGCCGGTTTGCCACCGGCCGGCGTTACCCATTTGCGGCCGGGTCCGCAGATTGCCGACGACCAGTTCTGACCGCCGCGTAAAGTTCGGGGCTATGCCCGTTGCCGACGAATCAGAGAATCCCGTGAGTGGGGTTGGGGGGAACGACGACGCCGCCGTCCCGTTGCTGGCGCCCGCCGACGGCGTGCCACCGGTGCTGGACACGGCCGTCGCCGTCGCCGCCGCCGCGGCCCGGCTCACCGCCGGAACGGGGCCGCTGGCCGTGGACGCCGAGCGCGCGTCGGGCTTCCGCTATTCCAACCGCGCCTATCTGATCCAGTTGCGGCGCAACGGGTCCGGCAGCTTCCTGATCGATCCTGTCCCGCTGGAAGACGGGGCGCTGGACCCGCTGGCGGAGACGATCAACGACCTGGAGTGGGTGCTGCACTCCGCCGATCAGGACCTACCCGGGCTGGCCGAACTGGGCCTGCGGCCGAGGGAGCTGTTCGATACCGAACTGGGCGGGCGGCTGGCCGGATTCGAGCGGGTCGGCCTGGCTGCCATGGTCGAGAAGCTGCTCGGCCGCGAACTGCGCAAGGGCCACGGGGCCGCCGACTGGTCGACCCGCCCGCTGCCCGCCGACTGGCTCAATTACGCGGCCCTCGATGTGGAACTGCTATTGGAGTTACGTGACGAGGTCGCCGCCGCCCTCGACGAACAGGGCAAGACCGACTGGGCGGCACAGGAATTCGAGCACGTGCGCACCACCGAGCCCGCGCCGCCGAAAGCCGATCGCTGGCGCCGCACCTCCGGCATTCACACCCTGCGCCGGGCCCGGCAGCTCGCGGTGGTCCGCGAACTCTGGTCCGCCCGTGACCAATTGGCCCGCCACCGCGATGTGGCGCCCGCCCGGGTGCTGCCGGATTCGGCGATCATCGCCGCCGCACAGGCCGATCCGAAATCGGTCGGCCAACTGCGCGCCCTGCCGATCTTCGGCGGCCCGCGCCAGCGCCGGTACTCGCGAGAATGGCTGGCCGCGGTGGAACGCGCTCGCACACTGCCGGATTCGGAGCTGCCGAGCCTGGCGCAGCCCTACGACGGACCGCCGCCGGTGAACCGCTGGGAGCGCCGCGACCCCGTCGCCGCCGCCCGGCTGGCCCGGGCCCGCGCGGCGATGACCGAGCTGTCCGAGGAGCACGCGGTCCCGGTCGAGAACCTGCTCACCCCCGACCTGCTGCGCCGCCTGTGCTGGGACGGCCTGCCGGAGTTCCGCTCCGGCACGGTCCCCGACGATCCGGCCCAGGCGATCGACGATTACCTGAAGTCGGGCGGCGCCCGCCCCTGGCAACGCGAACTGGCGGTCCCCCCACTGGCAGCAGCGCTGTTCGACCAACAGAGCTGACCTCGCTCAGTCCTCGAACACCGGTGGCCGCCGATCCCGCCGTGCACGAATCGCCTCGTCGAAGTTCTCGGTGGTCAGCCGCACATAGAGCTGCGACATGCCCTCGTGCTGCATATGCGATTCGAAACTGCCCGCTTCCAGCCCGCTCCACAGCATGCGCTTGGTGAGTTCCGCGCCGACGCGGCTCCAGCGGATGATCTGTTCCGCTGTGTCGTAACAGGTTTCGAGGAGCTTGTCGGCGGGGACGACTCGCGAGACTATGCCGAGGCGCTCGGCCTCGGCGGCGTCGACATCGCGGCCGGTGAGCATGATCTCGAAGGCGCGGGTCGTGCCGATCGCGCGGGGCAGCAGGTAGCTGATGCCGAGTTCGGCAGAGGTGAGGCCGTTGTTGATGCCCGCCGCGCGGAAGTAGGCGTCCCCCGAGGCGATCCGGATGTCGGTGCCGACCGCCAGGCAGAATCCGCCGCCGATGGCCGCGCCGTTGACGGCGCTGATGACCGGCTGGTGCATGCGGCGGATCGTGAGCATCACGTTGTTGAGCAGGTCCATGGAGCGGCGCGCCACGCTGGTCTTGGTCAGGCCCGCGACGCCGGGAATCGGGCCCGCACCCTGCAGGTCCGCGCCCGAGCAGAACCCGTGCCCCGCGCCCGTGAGCACCACCACCCGCACCTCGTTGTCGGCGGCCACCGACTCCAGCGTCTCGCGCAGCGGAACCATCACGTCGAAGGCCATCGCGTTCATCCGCTCCGGCCGGTTCAGGGTGACCAGGGCGACCTGCGGACGCGGTTTCTCGACGAGCACGAACGACATGCGGACTCCTACCGTCGGCGACTGAGAAAACTGTAACCGGTTACAGAATCTACGCGAAAGTCGACAGCCTGCTCTTCTCGTCATCCCGGCATGCTTTTGGCCGGGATCCACCGCGAGATCCCGGCCAAAAGCATGCCGGGATGACGAGGGGTGCAAGCACGCCACGCCGGGACGACACCGAGCGCACACACACCACCCCGGCACGACACCGAGCGCACACACCACGTCGGGGATGGCGGAGCGCGTGCGGCTTCAGACCCCAGCGAGCCAGGCGGTGACCCGCCGGGCGATGTCCTCCGGCGTGAGGCCCAGCTCCTGGTGGATCTGCGCGCGCGAGCTGTGGTCCAGGAACTGTTGCGGCACACCGAGGTCCCGCGTCGGCACGTCCATACCGGCGGCCCGCAGGCGCGAGGACACCGTGCAGCCGATGCCGCCGTGCATGCCGCCATCCTCCAGTGTCACCACCATGCGGTAGTTCTCGGCCAGCTTGACGATGGTGTCGGAGACCGGCAGCACCCAGCGCGGGTCCACCACGGTGACCGAAATCCCTTCCGCGGTCAGCAGATCCGCGGCCCGCACCGCGTTCTGCGCGAACGGGCCCACCGCGACCAGCAGCACGTCGCCGCGCACCGTCTGCGCCGCGCCCCCTTCGGGCATGCGCAGCACGTCCACGCCGTCCAGCCGCTCCACCGCCGAGATGTCCTCGGGGACCGCGCCCTTCGGAAACCGCAGCGCGGTCGGCCCCTCGGTGACCGCCAGCGCCTCGGCCAGCTCCTCGCGCAGCGTCACCGCATCACGCGGCGCGGCCACCCGGATGCCGGGCACGATGCCCAGCACCGAAAGATCCCACATGCCGTTGTGGCTGGCGCCGTCGTCGCCGGTGATCCCGGCCCGGTCCAGCACGAGGGTCACCGGCAGCCGCAGCAGTGCCACATCCATCAGCAACTGGTCGAAGGCGCGGTTGAGGAAGGTGGAGTAGATCGCCACCACCGGATGCAGCCCGCCCAGCGCCAGGCCCGCCGCGGAGGTCATCGCGTGCTGTTCGGCGATGCCGACGTCGAACATGCGGTCCGGGAAGCGCTTTCCGAACGGGGTCAGCCCGGTGGGGCCCGGCATGGCGGCGGTGATCGCGACGATATCGTCGCGCTGTTCGCCCTGGCGGACCAGCTCGTCGGAGAACACCGAGGTCCAGCCCACGGATTTGCCGCCGCGCGGCTGCCCGGTCTCCGGGTCGATGGCGCCGATCGAATGCATCTGGTCGGCCTCGTGGTCCTCGGCGGGTTGATAGCCCCGCCCCTTCTGCGTGACCACGTGCACGATGGCCGGACCGCCGAAGTCCTTGGCCCGGCGCATCGCCGCCTCCAGCGCGGCCGTGTCGTGCCCGTCGACCGGACCCACGTACTTGAGGCCGAGATCGCTGAACAGCTCCTGCGGCGCCACCGCGTCCTTGATCCCGGCCTTGAGCGCGTGCAGCATCGAGTACGCCGAGCCGCCGACGCGCGGGATGCCCTGCACGAACCGTTTGGTGGCGTCGAGCGCCTGCTCGTAGGCCGGCTGCATGCGCAGCGCGCCGAGCCGGTCGGCGAGCCCGCCGATGGTCGGCGAGTAGGAGCGGCCGTTGTCGTTGACCACGACGATGAGCGAGCGGTCCGGTCCGGCGGCGATATTGTTCAGCGCCTCCCAGCACATGCCGCCGGTGAGCGCGCCGTCGCCGACCACGGCGACCACGTGCCGCCGCTGTTTGGTCAGCGCGAACGCCTTCGCCAGCCCGTCGGCGTAGGACAGCGCGGCGGAGGCGTGCGAAGACTCCACCCAGTCGTGCGCGCTCTCGGACCGGCTCGGATAGCCCGACAGCCCGCCATGTTTGCGCAGCGTGTCGAATCCGTCCTGGCGACCGGTCAGCATCTTGTGCACGTAGGCCTGGTGGCCGGTGTCGAAGATGATCGGGTCGGCCGGAGAATCGAAAATCCGGTGCAGCGCGATCGTCAACTCCACGACGCCGAGGTTCGGTCCCAGGTGACCGCCCGTCACCGCGACCTTGCGGACCAGGAACTCGCGGATCTCCTCCGCCAGCTCCTCGAGCTCCGGTACCGTCAGCCGGCGCAGGTCCTCGGGCGTATCGATCCGGGAAAGAACTCCCACCGCTTTTACTCCCTCTGGATGGCTCGTCTGTTTCAGACAGTCTACGGAGGCGTCCAGACCCCCGATGACCAGAATGCAAAGCCGGCCACCGACACCCCTATCCGGTGTGATTCGCGACATAGGGGGCCGCGCGGAATTTGGGACACGGCACTGTGCCGCAAGCACTCTCGACGTCACTTCCTGTCGCGCCACCGCGGCGGCCACGTACCTGTCGACGTGCCCGGGACGCGGGCTGCTGGGCAAGACTCGGGAGAGCAGGCAGGATCGAGGGCACAGCTCGGGTCACAACCCCCCGGATCCAACCCGCAGGAGACCCAGATGACCGACGAACCGATCCGCCCCGCCACCGTGACCACTTTCGGCCGCGGCACCGCCACCGGCACACCGGACCGGATGCAGGTGTCGATCTCCATCGAGACCCGCGCGAGCACGGTCGCGCTCGCCTACGGTCAGGCGGGGTCGCGCACCACCGCCGTCACCGAGGCGCTGCGGGCGGACGGCGTGCGGACGGCCGATATCGGTACCAGCGGTCTCTCGGTGCGCACGGAGACGACCTGGACCGAGGACAGCGGCACCCGTATCACCGGGTACGTGGCCACGACGGCGTTGACGGTCTCGCTGCGCACCGACCGTGTCGACGCCGGTGATCCGGACCCGGCGACGGTCGTCGCGCACGCCGTCGACGCGGGCGGTGACGACGTGCGCCTCGGCGGGCTGAATCTCACCTTCGCCGATACCGAGGCGCTGCTGACCCGCGCCCGCGACGCCGCGTGGGACGACGCCCACGCCACGGCCGCCCAGTACGCCGCCCGCGCCTCCCGCAACCTCGGCGCGGTGCTCGAGATCACCGAGAACATCGCCGCACCGCCCACGCCGTCCAGCGGCCCCGAGTTCCGCTCTGTCGCCATAGCCGCCTCCGCCTCCCCCGTCCCCATCGAATACGGCGAATCCGAACTCTCCGCCACCATCCGCGCCACCTGGCTCCTGGACTGACCCGCGCGTCGCACGATGGGTTCGGGGCGTGGGATCGCCGCCCTGGTTCAGGAGGTGCGTTCCAGGAGGGCGAGGCATTCGACGTGGTGGGTGGCGGGGAAGGCGTCGAAGGCGCGCAGGCGGGTGACATGGTAGCCCGCCGTGCGGTAGAGGCCGATGTCGCGGGCGAACGCGGCGGGGTCGCAGCCGATGTGGACGACGCGATCCGGTGCGCACGCGGTCAGGGGGCCGATCACGTCCTTGCCCGCCCCGGCGCGGGGCGGGTCCAGCACCACGACTTGCGGTGCGGCCGAACCGGTTCGGTCACCGAGCCAGCGTTCCACGCGCTGTGCCGTCAGCTCCACCCGGGGCAGGTCGCGCAGGGCAGCGGCACCGTCGGCAACCGCGGTCCGCGCGGACTCGACGCCGAGCACCGAACCGGTGGGGCCGATCTGCTCTGCCAGGCGAGCGGCGAAAACCCCTGCGCCGCAGTAGAGATCCCAGGCAAGTGCCCCGGTCGAGGCGTCGACCCACTCCGCTATCACATCCGAATAGCATTGCGCCGCACCGCGATGCGGCTGCCAGAAGCCGGTCGCGGACACCTCCCAGCGCCGCCCGCCGACATACTGCACGGCACGTCCGCTGCCCTCGACGACCCGTTCCTGCCGAGCGGCGTGCGCCGCCGCCCGCCGCGCCGCCGTAGCGCGCCGGTCACCCGCACGCCGCCCGGTCCCGGGCCCCGCTCCCTGCATCGGCGGGGAGAGTTCGACGATGTGCCGCAAGCCGTCGCCGTCCACGGCCACCACCAACTCGGCGCCGGGTGTCCACGTCCTGTCGGCGATACCGTCCATCGCACCCGGAACCGGTTGCGGGCACCGCAGATCCGCGATCACGTCGGTGCTGCGGTACCGATGCACACCTGCTCGGCCCTCGGCGTCGACCACAAGCCGCATCCTGGTGCGCCACCCGCCGACCACCAATTCGCTCGCCCCGGTGCCAGCGCGGGCAGCCTCGTTCGGCCGCGGGTCGTCGCCGCCCGACATCCCACCGGCCGCCTCGAGCCGCCGCTCCGCGCCGTCGGTTGTCGAGTGCCCCCGGGCCACGCCCCGTGCGCCACCCGGTCCCGAACCGAACCTGTTGCCCGCCAGCGGAATCGGCTCGACGACCACCTCGGTCTCCCAGCCCGCGAGCCGCCGCAACTGCTCGGCGACCACCGCCGCCTTCAGCCCCCGCTGCGCCTGCGGCGTCGCGAAGGAGAAGTCACAGCACCCGGCCCCGCCCGGTCCCGACACCGGGCAGGTCTGCGGTACCCGATCCGCCGATGCCTCCAAGATCTCGATCGCGTCGGCCCGGCAGAACGATCCGCCCCGATCCTCGGTGACCCGCGCCCGCACCAGCTCACCGGGCAGCCCGTGCCGCACGAACACCACCCGGCCCTCGTGCCGCCCGACACAGAAACCACCGTGCCCGGGCGCACCCAGCCGGATCTCGAAAACCGAGCCCTCCCACCCGCTTCCGGCGACAGCACTCATCGCGCCCCCGCAACCATGCCGGAGCGCCCCGTCCCGCCGCCCACCGCCGTACCGCCGAAAACGATTCCCACCCAGCGGATTCGCCGCATCGAACTCACAAATCGCCGCCATCCGGCTCCACCGTGTCCCCGGTGCGTCGCCCCGAGGCTCGCCGGTACTCCCACCCACAATTCCGCCGCCCCACGCCCAGCTCGTGCCGCACACTGTGTCATCGCCTCGCGCGCAAGCCTATTCACGACAGCACCTGTCGACACGCGGCGCGGCCGTACCCAGAGCACGCCGCGACATCGGTTCGCTCGCACCCTCACCCGCGGCTCGCCCGCCGACATTCGGCTCCGTCACGCCCGGGGCGCTGTGGCTTCGGTTCACGACCGCTCCTCGTACCCGCGGCGTACCGCGCCCGGGGCGTTCGCGATATCGGACTGGCGGGCCTTGGCCGACGAACTCAGCTGCCACGGCACGCTGGCCACCATCACGCCGGGCTCGAACAGCAGGCGGCCCTTCAGCCGCAACGCGCTCTGGTTGTGCAGCAGCTGTTCCCACCAGTGCCCCACGACGTATTCGGGGATGAACACAGTCACCACCTCGCGGGGCGAATCCTTCCGCACCCGCTTGACGTAGTCCACCACCGGCTTGGTGATCTCGCGGTACGGCGACTCGATCACCTTCAGCGGCACCGGGATATCGCTCTTCTCCCACTCGCGCACCAGCTGCCGGGTATCGTGCTCGTCCACGTTGACGGTGACCGCCTCGAGCACGTCCGGCCGCGTCGCCCGCGCGTACGCGATGGCCCGGCGCGTGGGCAGGTGCAGCTTCGAGACCAGCACGATGGAGTGGGTGCGGCTGGGCAGCACCCCGTCCCATTCGTGCTCGTCCAGTTCGTGCGACACCGAATCGTAGTGCCGCCGAATCATTTTCATCAGCAGGAAGATCGCCGCCATGGTGACGATGGCGATCCACGCGCCGGCGAGGAACTTGGTGATCAGCACGATGATCAGCACGGTCGCGGTCATGGTGAGACCGATGCCGTTGATCACCCGCGACCGCTGCATCCGCCGCCGCACCACCGGATCGGTCTCGGTGCGCAGATGCCGCGTCCAGTGCCGCAGCATGCCGGTCTGGCTCAGCACGAACGAGACGAACACGCCGACGATGTACAGCTGGATCAGCCGCGTCACCTCGGCCCCGAACAGCACCACGAACGCGATCGCCGCACCGGACAGGAACAGGATGCCGTTGCTGAACGCCAGCCGATCGCCCCGGGTGTGCAGCTGCCGCGGCAGGAACCGGTCCTGCGCCAGAATCGAACCCAGCACCGGGAAACCGTTGAAGGCAGTGTTCGCGGCCAGCACCAGGATCAGCGCGGTGACCACGGTGAGGAAGTAGAACCCGGCCGGGAAACCCTGGAACACCGCCTGCGCGATCTGCGCGATCAGCGTCTTCTGCTGATAGCCCGGGGGCGCACCGACCAGTTCCGAGGCATTGTGCGCGTACACCAGGCCGATCCTGCGAGCCAGCAGAATGATCCCAATCAGCAGCGAGATCGCGATCAGGCCGAGCATCAGCAGCGTGGTGCCGGCATTGCGGGACTTGGGTTTCCGGAACGCCGGAACGCCGTTGCTGATGGCCTCCACACCGGTCAGCGCCGCGCAGCCGGAGGAGAAGGCGCGGGCGATGAGGAAGGCGAACGCGATCCCCTGCAGATGGGAGTCGGTGCCCTCCAGGCCGAATCCGAAGGACTCGGCGCGCACCTCGTCGCCGAACACCTCGATCCGCACCACGCCCCAGATCAGCATGACGAACATGCCGATCATGAACGCGTAGGTCGGGATGGCGAACATGGTGCCCGACTCCCGGACCCCGCGCAGGTTCAGCGCGGTCAGCACGACGATCGCCACCACCGCGAACAGCACCTTGTGGGTGTCGACGAACGGCACCGCCGAGCCGATGTTGGACGCCGCCGACGAGATCGACACCGCGACGGTCAGCACGTAGTCGACCAGCAGCGCGCTGCCCACCGTCAACCCCGCTGTCGGACCGAGGTTGACCGTGGCGACCTCGTAGTCGCCGCCGCCGGAAGGGTAGGCGTGCACGTTCTGCCGGTAACTGGCCACCACGACCGCCATCACCGCCGCGACCGCCAGCCCGACCCACGGCGCGTACACATACGCCGACAGCCCCGCCGTCGACAGCACGAGGAAGATCTCCTCGGGCGCGTACGCCACCGATGACAGCGCATCGGAGGCGAAGACCGGCAGCGCGATCCGCTTGGGCAGCAGCGTATGTCCCAGGGAATCGCTGCGGAAAGGGCGGCCGACCACCATGCGTTTGAAGGCCGTCGTCAACTTCGACACTCGGCACAGCATACGGCCGCCAGGTTTCCCCGCGACGGCACGGAGGCCCGGGTTTCGCGTTCCCGGAACCACGTTTCGCATTCCCGGAGGCAACACCCGTACCCGGGTTTCGCGCAGCACATCCGGGTTTCGGACGAGGATGGAGGGGGAACGTGGCTGCTGTGGCGGCCAGCGGGTACGGTTCGTCAGCACAGGAACCAGACCGCACACCACGGTTTCCGGGAATTGGGGTTGGCACGGTGTACGTAGTGATCATGGGGTGTGGCCGCGTCGGCTCCGCGCTCGCGCGCGCCCTGGTCCGGGTCGGCCACGAGGTGGCCGTGATCGATCGGGACACCAGCGCCTTCCTGCGCCTGGGCAAGGACTTCGACGGCGAGCGGATCACCGGCGTCGGCTTCGACCGGGATGTGCTGCAACGCGCCGGAATCGAGCGGGCGGGCGCCTTCGCCGCCGTCTCCTCCGGGGACAACTCCAACATCATCGCCGCCCGCGTGGCCCGCGAGACCTTCGGCGTGGAGCGCGTGGTCGCGCGCATCTACGACGCCAAACGCGCCGCCGTCTACGAGCGCCTGGGCATCCCCACCATCGCCACCGTGCCGTGGACCACCGACCGTTTCCTGCGCACCCTGGTCGGCGAGGAGGCCAGCACCACCTGGCGCGACCCCACCGGCACCGTGGCCGTCACCGAACTCGGGCTGCACGAGGATTGGTACGGCCGAACGGTGCGCGATCTGGAGGGCGCGATCGGGGCCCGCGTGGCGTTCCTGATCCGCTTCGGGCAGGGCGTGCTGCCGACCAACAAGACCGTGCTGCAGGCCGACGACACCGTCTACGTCGCGGCCACCTCGGGCAGCGTCGGCGCCGCCGCCGCGCTGGCCGCCAATCCACCCGCTAGCGAGGACAAGTCGTGAAGGTAGCGATCGCCGGGGCCGGCGCCGTCGGCCGATCCATCGCCCAGGAACTGCTGCGCGGCGGCCACGACGTGACACTGCTGGAGCGCCGCGTCGACCACGTCGATCCGTCCGTCGCGCCCGCCGCGGCCTGGGTGCACGGCGACGCGTGCGAGCTGGAACTGCTCGAGGAAGCTCGGCTGCAGGACTACGAGGTCGTGATCGCGGCCACCGGCGACGACAAGGCGAACCTGGTGTTCAGTCTGCTCGCCAAGACCGAGTTCGGGGTGCGGCGCGTGGTGGCCCGGGTCAACGATCCCCGCAACGAGTGGCTGTTCGACACCTCGTGGGGCGTGGACGTGGCGGTGTCGACGCCGCGGCTGCTGGCCTCGCTGGCGGAGGAGGCCGTCTCCGTGGGCGACCTGGTGCGGCTGATGACGCTGCGGCAGGGGCAGGCCAATCTGGTGGAGATCACGCTCCCGGCCGACACCGTGCTCGCGGGCAAGGCGGTGCGGACCCTCGCGCTGCCGCGCGACGTCGCGCTGGTGACGATTCTGCGCGGCGGGCGGGTGATCGTGCCGCAGGGCGACGATCCGCTCGAGGGCGACGACGAGCTGTTGTTCGTGGCCTCGCTGGAGGCCGAGGACGAGTTGCGCAAGGCGCTGGGGATCAACGGCTTCGGTGACCCCGCCGGGTCCTGAGTCAAGCGGCCTGCAGCTGGGCGCGCAGCTTGTTGAGCGCGCGGTGCTGCATCACCCGCACCACGCCGGGGCTGGTGCCGATGGCCTCGGCGGTCTGCGCGGCGGTCCAGCCCAGCACGATCCGCATCACCAGCACCTCGCGGTGCGCGGGCGCCAGCACCTTCATCAGCTCGCGAGTGGCGCGACGGCGTTCCATGATCAGCGCCATCTCCTCCGGGCCCGCCGCCGTGGACGGTTCGTCGGGGAATTCCGCGACCGGGTAGGACGGGTGCTGCTGGGCGCGGCGGAACGCGTCGGCCACCTTGTTCGCCGAGATGCCGTAGACGAACGCCAGGAACGACTTGCCTTGATCCCGGTAGCGCGGGATGGCCTGGACGGTCGCGATACAGATCTCCTGCGCGATGTCCTCGGCGGTGACGTGCAGATGCCCCCCGCCGCCGATTCGAGCGGCGCAGTAGCGGCGCACCAGCGGATGGACGATCCGGATTATGTCGGTGACGGCGTCGCGATCCCCCGCGGCCGCCGGTCCGATCAACCGGTCCAGCTCGGCCGCGGCCCTGCGGCTCTCCGAACCCGCGGCCGCGGTCTTGGGTGACCGGGTTCCGCGGCCCTTCGGCCGCTCCTGCCACGCCACCGTGCTGTTCTCGGTACCCACTGGCGGATCCTTTCGCCGATCGCTGATCTCACCAACGATCCTGCGTCGATCCGGACCTCCGAAATAGATACCCCAGGGGTGGGTTCATCCCCACCTGCGCCTTTCCAGCGCCCCCAAAGGTACGGGCGCACGAGGAGCCGTCCCCGGGAACACGAGGTCCTACGGCCACCACCGCACGCCGGTTCGATTCCGGCCGAAAGCACGCCGGACAGCCAAGGCGGCGTCAGCCGGGCATCCGTTCCCGGCACGCTGTCGGCCGGGATCCCTGCCGTATCAGGCCGCGGAGGCGCGGGGCAGGTGACCGGCCTTGCGGACTGCCCACACGGTGACCAGGAGGGCGAGCGCGGTGAGCGGCCAGCCCATGGCGATGCGGGCGACGGCGAGCGGGCCCGTGGAGTCCTCGTCGTAAAGGTGCGACTGCACCAAGTAGCGCGCGCCGAACACCACCACCCACACCGCGGTGGCCAGGTCGTAGAGCCGCAGTACCCGGCGATCGGAACGCCAGTCGGTGCCGTGGCCGTTGAGCATCCCCCAGATCACGCCCGCCAGCGGCCAGCGCACCAGCAGCGACGCCAGGAACACCCCCGCGTACACGAGGCTGGCCCAGATGCCGAAGGCGAAGAAGCCCTTCGCCTCTCCCATCCGGTAGGCGATGAAGGCGCACACGCCGACACCGAGGAATCCGGAGATCGCGGGCTGTACGGGATTGCGCCGCACCAGCCGCCACACCAGGATCGCCGCCGCCACGCCCAGCGCCGTCCAGATGGCAGTGGTCAGCCCCCACACCGAGTTGGCGGGGACGAACACCAGCACCGGCAGTGTGGAGTAGATCAGGCCGCTGAAGCCGCCCAGCTGTTCCAGCAGGGTCTGCTCCACCGCTTCTTCGGGCTCGGATTCGGGCTCACGATCGTCGGCGCGGTTGTCGGCAGGCACGGCGGCGCGCTCGCTCTCGACTACGGCGAAGCGCTCGGCCCCGTCGTCGCTGCTGGGTATCGGCATGCGTCAGGAATTCTCACGTAGTTCGTAGTAGGGGTTGAAGATCACCTTGGCCCCATCCCGTTCGCCGATGCGGCCGCGGACCAGGATACGGCGTCCCGGGTCGATACCGGGGATGCGGCGCCGCCCGATCCAGACCAGCGTGACCGCATCCGTGCCGTCGAAGAATTCGGCCTGCAGATTCGCGCCGGCGGCCTTGGGGCAGGCTTCCACGCTGCGCAATTTCCCGAGCATGGTGACCTCCTCACCACGCTGGCACTTATCGGCCCGGCAAGCCCCTGACGCCTCGGACGTCTCGGCCAGTTCCTCGGCATCGAGGTGATCCAGATCGGCGGTCAACCGACGACCCAGGCGCCGGAAATACCCGCTGTCGGGCCCCGCCTTGCGCCCGGCAACCCCGGATCCTGCCCTGTTACCGCCTGTGAAAGGCATCTTGCAACACTTCCTGCACTGCAGACGGCGTGGATCACACGTCGTCGGGGTCCCTCACGAACGACCGATTGGCCGCTCATCGCCACTGTAGATGGGCATTTCCACCCTCGCTATGCGAGGCCGCCCACGGTCGGTTGAGTACCCAATACACGACGGTTTTGCACCACCGATTCGACCCGGCCCGGCGGCGCCCGCAACCGCGCGGCGATCGCCGCCGCGTCGCGATCCCGACTCGCCGACCGCAACCGGCCACCGCGCGACGCACCACGCCGTCGGCCGGGACGAGCACCGAGCCGGTGGCGGTTTTCCGCGACCATGCCCGTCACCCTCACCGGATCCGGCGTCCCCGCCGCGTAGGCTTCGGCCCGTGCCCGATCTACCCCGCCCGGCGCTCGTCGTCGCCCTGCCCGGAACCGGCTCCGACGCCGACTTCGCCCGCCGCGCGTTCGGACCCGCTTGCGCCGCACTGGATCTGCCGTTCCTCGCGGTGGAGCCGGATCCGCGCGCGGTGGTGGCCAGCTGCCGGGCCGCGCTGGACACCGCGGCCCGCTCCGGACCCGTGCTGGCCGCCGGAATCTCGCTGGGCGGCGCCATCGCCGTCGAATGGGCCCGCGCCAGAGCCGATTCCGCCTTCGGCGTCATCGCCGCGCTGCCCGCCTGGACCGGCGCCGACGCCGGCGACTGCCCCGCGGCGCTCAGTGCCGCCACCACCGCCGCGCAGTTGCGCGCCGACGGCCTGGACGCGGTCGTCCAGCGCATGCGCGACAGCAGCCCGGCCTGGTTGGCCGCGGCCCTCACGCAATCCTGGACGGCCCAGTGGCCGCACCTGCCCGACGCCCTCGAGGAGGCCGCGGCCTACCCCTGGCCGACCCCGGAAACCCTTGCCGCACTGAGTGTTCCGGCCACCATCGTGGCCGCCGTGGACGATCAGGTGCATCCGCTCCCGGTGGCCCGGCGCTGGGCCGAGCTTATCCCGCGTGCGGAGCTGCACCGCATCACGCTCGCCGACCTCGGCGCCGATCCCGCGATTCTGGGCGCCCGCGGGCTGGCTCGGCTCGCCGGGCGTCATGTCACCAGCTCATTACCCGGGAGGTAATCGACGGGGCTCCCCTGCCCCGGCAGGGTGAGGGGCATGATCACCGATACCGCGCCCGCCACCCGCGCCGTCGTCGAGGAACTGCTGCATCGCATCGCCGCGGGTGATCCCGAGCGCGTCGCCGAACTGTACGCGCCGGAGATCGATTGGAAGCTGGACTGGCCGGAGACCGAGCACGGCCGCGCCGCCACGCCGTGGATAGTGCATCGCCAGACCCGCGCCGACGCGGCCCGGCACTACCGGCAGCTCGCGGAGCAGCACGTCACCGCAGCCGTCGGCACGGAGGTCGAGCGAATCCTCGTCGACGGCCCGGATGCCGTGGTGCTGGGCGAGATTCGGCAGACCGCCCGCGCCACGGGCCGGGCCTACCGCTCCCGCTTCGCCCTGCACGTGACGGTCGAGAACGGCCTGATCACCCGCCACCACGTCTACGAGGACAGCCTCTCCGTAGCCCAGGCCTTCAACGAAAACCCCTGAGCGAAGCGGCTACCGAACCACTCGCGCCCGAACACAGCCCTCCACCCCTGGAGCGCCGCGACCGGAACGGCGATCAGCACCGTAGCGCCACAACCGAAACGACGATCAGCACCGCAGCGCCACAAGCGGAACGGCGATCAGCGCCGTAGCGCCACAACCGGAACGGCGATCAGCGCCGTAGCGCCACAACCGGAACGGCGATCAGCACCGTAGCGCCACAACCGGAACGGCGATGGGCGCCGTAGCGCCGCGACCGGAATGGCAATGAGTGTCGTTGCAGGGCGACCGAGGCGACGTTGGGTGTTGTTGCGGCGCGACTAGCCCCGGCCCAGGGGGTGCATGGTCGGGCCGTCGGTGCCGTAGCGCGGCGGCTGGGGCGGACGCTGCTGCGGCGGCTGCGGGCGGTGCTGCGGTGGTGGCTGCTGGGGCGGACGCGGCTGCTGTTGCTGCGCTGGCTGGGGCCGGTACCGCGGCTGTGGCGGTTGTTGGTGTTGCGGCGGCTGCGGCTGGTACTGCGGCTGCTGCGGCGGTCGCTGCTGGGGCGGCTGCGGACGGTGCTGCTCAGGCGACTGCTGGCGCTGGCGGGGCGACAGCTGGCGCTGTTGCGGCGACTGCTGGCGCTGTTGGGGCGGTTGCTGGCGCTGTTGGGACGGCTGCTGTTGTTGGGGCGGCTGTTGTTGCGGCGGCTGCTGTTGTTGGGGCGGCTGCTGTTGCGGCGGTTGGTGCCGCTGCTGGGGCGGTTGATGTTGCGGCGCCTGCCGCGGTTGGGGCGGCTGCGTCCTCGGCTGCGGCGGCCGCTGGTCGGGGGTGACCGCGGGGAACTGGCCGGTGGACAGCTGCTGCATCGCCGAGCCTCCGGTGCCGCTGCGCGGCTGCTCCGGCATCTCGGCGGGGACAGCGGGATGCTGCCCGGTGGCGTAGGCCCGCTGCTGCCCTGTCGCGTAGGCCTGCTGCTGACCGGTGGCATAAGCCTGCTGCTGACCAGTGGCGTAAGCCTGTTGCTGCCCGGTGGCGTAGGCCCGCGCGGCGGCCGCCTGGGCCTCCTGTGCCTGCTGCTGCGCCCGCATCTGCTGCTCGTGGGCGGCCATCAGCTGGTCGGCCAATTCCTGCGGCAGCACCACCGGCAGCGGCTCCCGCACCGGCAGCGGCTCGTCGCCGCGCCGCACCACGGTCTCGGTGAGCAGCGCGCGGGCCGCGGCCACCAGCGGACCACCCTCGTCCGCGGCGCCCGACGGGCCCGCCGCGACCAGGCGCAGCATCCAACGCTGCCCGTCCACGCCGATGAAGCGCAGATCGGCGCCCTCGGTGACGGCATGCAGCTCCCGCCCCCACGGACCGGTCTGTATCGACACCTGCGCGCCGTCGTTGTGCAGCGAATCGCGCAGTTCGTTGACCACCGACCGCCACTGCCCCGGCGACTTGGGCGCGGCGTAGGCGGCCACGGTGAGGCGGCCGTGCGGGGTGGCCAGGTGCACCGCCTGCGGCGTGCCCTCCGGGGTCATCTCGACCTGCAGCTGTCCGCCCTCGGGCACCGGCAGCATCACCGACCCCAGATCCAAGCGCTGATCGGCGACGTCCTCCAGCAGGTCGGCGACGTCGTCGTAGTCGTACGGCCCGGTCCGCTCGGCGGACTCGGGCCCCTCGAAGTCGTAGCGGCCGGGGCCCCGGGCGGGCTCCTCCTCCTCGTACCAGTCGTCCTCGTCGTATTCTTCTGCCGCGTACGGGGTTTCGTCGTATTCGGCCGCCTCGTCGTAGCCGTAGTCGTCCTCGTCGTAGGACCGTCCAGGGGGGAGGTCGTCCCCTGCTTTCCGCTTTCGCCCGAACATCGTCATGCCTCCTTGCCGGACGCCCCACCGGCCGTCTGCGCGGCCAGGCTCGCATGCCCGCCGCTGGACCCGTAACCACCCGCGCCGCGCGCGGTCTCGTCGAGCCGATCGACCTCCACGAAGTCCACCAGTTCCACCCGTTGCACCAGCAGCTGCGCGATCCGGTCGCCGCGCCGCAGCTCGATCCGGGTGCGCGGATCGTGGTTGATCAGGCAGACCTTGATCTCCCCGCGGTAGCCCGCGTCCACCGTGCCCGGGGTGTTGACGATCGACAGCCCGGTCTTGGCCGCCAGCCCGGAGCGCGGGTGGATCAGCCCGACCGTGCCGACCGGAAGGGCCACGGCGACACCGGTGCCGACGAGCACCCGCTCCCCCGGCTCCAGGATGACGTCCTCGGTGGTGCACAGGTCCACGCCCGCGTCGCCCGGATGCGCACGGGTCGGAACGGGGATGCCGGGATCGAGCCGCAGCAGGGGGATAGGTGGAATACCGGTCACGTACAGCGAGCCTACGCGGTTGCCCGCGCGCCATGGCAGCGACGTGGCCGGAAACGGGCCGCCTCGCGACAACGCGACGACCTGCTGCCCGCCGGGATCCGGCGACATGCGCTGACTTAGTCTGGATAGCGTGTCCGACCAGCCCACGGCAGACTCCGATGCCGTCCCCTCCGCGCCGGGGCCCGAGACCATGAGCCGACCCGCGACCGAGACCCCCGCCTACTCCGAGAGGCTGTGGGTGCCGCTGTGGTGGTGGCCGGTGGGCCTGGCCATCGCGGGCCTGCTGGCGGCCGAGATCCACATGGGCGCACCGGGAGTCCGGGCCTGGCTGCCGTACGTGCTGCTGCTGCCGGTGCCGGTGTGGGCGCTGGTGTGGCTGAGCCGCCATCGCGTGGAGGTCGGGCGGGATGCGCACGGAACCAGCGAATTACGAGCGGATCGCGCCCATCTGCCGGTAACCTACATAGCTCGGGCGGCGACGGTCCCGGCCAGCGCGAAGAGCGCGGCACTGGGCAGACAGCTCGACCCCGCCGCCTACGTCCAGCATCGCCCCTGGGTCGGGCCGCTGGTCCTGCTCGTCCTCGACGATCCGGACGATCCGGCGCCGTACTGGCTGGTCAGTACCCGCCACCCGGACCGGGTCCTGAAAGCGCTAGGAGTTCCGAACAAGAGCGGGTCCTGAGGGCGCTCGACGCCCGGAACGCGAGCCGACCGACCGCGTGGCTGTGCGCGGCGGGTGATCAGGCTGCGGATCGGGCGCGAACGAGTACTGTCCGCGCTCGGCGAGCCGAGCGCGGGCCGATTAAATTACCCCGGCGCCTGGCGATCAGGCCGCGCAATCCATGCAGATCAGCTGGCCACCCGATTCGGTGGCGAGCCGACTGCGGTGATGAACCAGAAAACAGCTCGAGCAGGTGAACTCGTCGGCCTGTTTCGGGATCACCCGAACAGACAGCACTTCCTCGGACAGGTCCGCACCGGGAAGTTCGAACGATTCCGCGGTATCGCTGTCGTCGACATCCACGACGGCGGACGCGGCTTCGTTGCGACGAGCCTTCAGCTCCTCCAGCGAGTCCTCCGACGGTTCGTCGGTTTCGCTACGCCTCGGTGCGTCATAGTCGGTTGCCATGTCGTCTTCCCCTCGTCCTCACTCCGTATATCCCGGACCGGCCCCACCGCTGCCGATTCCCTGCGGAATCGACTCGGCGAGATCCGTCCCGCCGGTGGTGTACGTCACGTGTACACCTGTCGCCGACCGGGCCAGACCTGGCAGATCTGTACCGGATCGCGCTCGGTCAACGCAGGACATGCCCTGGTTGTTCCCGAAATCTCGGCCCTGATTCACATCGGTCGATTCGAATCGGCCGCCAGACAATAGCGGACACCGAGGCAAAAGTCGCAATCAAAACCCGAGCGCGTCGAAACTGACCGGCAATCGTCATCGCGACCGGGGAACGAACCCCGATTCCGTGTCCGACCGTCGAGCGAATCGTTACCCGGGCGATATCTCTCGCACAGCGAAGTCCCGGAAGCGATCGGCCGCCACGCGCCGGTGTCCGCATGCGGGATTGTCCGGCGCGAACTCGTAAGGTGTGCGTGTGGTTTCACTGCTCACCGAAGGCAGCCCCGTCGACGACCAGGGTCGCCCGTTCCTGCGCCGCCGGTATCAGCCCTGGGTCGCGCTGGTGGCGATCCTGGCACTCATCTGCGCGATCGTCTGGATCAAGGCGCTGACCACCGAGGACGCCAGCCGCACGGCGATGGCCTGCAACTCGCCGAAATCCGCAGCCGACCCGAACGCGCCGCAGCCGGCGCCGCTGGGCGAGCGGGTGTCCTCGTCGCGGCTGCAGGATGTGGAGCCCGCGCCGCTGGCGCAGTCCAAGGTCCGCGTCTACAACGCGTCCGGTCAGCGCGGCATGGGCGAGCACATCGCGTCGCGCCTGAGCGATCTCGGGTTCGCCAGCCCGCCCGCGCCACAGTTCGCCAACGATCCGGTATACGTCAACGGCGATCTGGAGTGCACCGGACAGGTCCGCTTCGGCGTCAACGGCCGCCCGGCCGCCGCCGCGGTGCAACTGGTGGCGCCGTGCGCCGAGCTGATCGAGGACAAGCGCGGCGACGACACCGTCGACCTGGCGCTGGGTTCGCTGTTCGGCAACGAGTTGCGGCCGTCCACCGACGCCGAGGAGGTGCTGCGGGCGCTGAAGAACCCGGCACCGGGCGGTCCGGAGATCGACTCGACCCTCCTCGACGCCGCCCGCCAGGGGAAGTGCTGACCTCTCCCGCCCTCATCGAAACGCTGACTCTCGCACCGTCATCGAAGCCCTCACCTCCCGCACCATCGTCGAAGCCCTCACCTCCCGCACCATCGTCGAAGCGCTCACCTCCCGCACCATCGTCGAAGCGCTCACCTCCCGCACCATCGTCGAAGCGCTCACCTCTCGCACCGTCGTCCCGGCATGCTTTTCGCCGGGATCCACACACCGCCGAGGGGAGATTCCGGCCAAAAGCATGCCGGAATGGCGGGGGGTGGCAGACTCGGATGCCGGGCGCTAGTTCTCCGGGATCGCCTCCGACACGCCGAGCCGGTCGAGCAATTCGAGCAATTCGTCCGCGACGTCCGGGGCGGAGGCGACGACCAGTTCGCCGGTCTTGCTGATCGTCCCGGCCCGGGGCAACACCACCCGTGCGCCCGCCTCTGCGGCGATCAGGGCGCCCGCGGCCCAGTCCCAGGTGTTGAGCCCGTGCTCGTAGTGGGCGTCGACGAGCCCGGCGGCCACCATGCACAGATCCAGGGCCGCGGAGCCGATCCGGCGGATGTCTCGCACGTGCGGCAGCAACTCCGCGATCAGCTGCCCCTGCCGGGCGCGCCGGGCCGCCCCGTAGCCGAATCCGGTGGCCAGCAGCGCCATGCCGACCGAGCCGACCTCGTTGCAGCGCAGCGCGATTGCCGTCCCGTCCGGCTCGGTGCGGGTGGCGCCCGCGCCCAGCCCGGCGCTGTAGGTGCGCCCGCCCGCCACGTCCGCGACCGCGCCCGCGAGCGAGCGCCCGCCGCGCATGGCGGCCACCGAGACGGCGTAGGCGGGGATGCCGTACATGAAGTTCACGGTGCCGTCGATCGGGTCTACCACCCACACGACCTGCGAATCGTCGCCCAGGCTGCCGCCGCCCTCCTCGCCCAGCACCCGCTCGCCCGGCCGCAACTCGGCGAGCAGCCGCCGGATCAGCTGTTCGGCCTCGGTGTCGACCACCGTGACCGGGTCGGTGGGCGAGCTCTTGGCCTGCACGGCGTCGCGCGCTGGCTCACCGCCGCCGAACACCTCGGGCCGCCGGACGCGCACGTGCGCCGCCGCGGTCTGGGCGAGATGCACTGCGACACGGCGCAATTCGGCGATCTCGCCGGGGTCCGCGGGGGCCGGGTCGGCCCGCTGGGGATCGGTTGCGGCGGCGGTGACAGATGAGTTCGATTCGCGCACGATTCCCATCGCAACACAGATCGCCCGCGGGGCGCATTAGGCTTGTCGGGCACGACACACATCGGTTGTCGGGCAACCCGTCACACAATGCCGTGTATCGTGCCGCGCGCACTGTGATCAGGTCGGCACCACAGGGAAACGAGGAGACTGTCAATGTCCGCTCGGGGGCAAGCATTCGGTATCGATATCGGGGGTAGCGGCGTCAAGGGCGCGGTGGTGGACCTGGCCACCGGCGAACTCGCGCACGAACGCATCAAGATCCCCACGCCGCAGCCGTCCACCCCGAACGAGGTCGCCGAGACGGTCGCGAAACTGGTCACCCAGGCCGATTGGGACGGCCCGGTCGGACTCACCCTGCCCAGCGTCGTGGTCAACGGCATCGCCCGTACCGCCGCCAATATCGACAAGTCCTGGATCGACACCGATGCCCGGCAGCTGTTCTCCCTGGCGCTCGGCGGGCGCGAGGTCGTGGTGCTCAACGACGCCGACGCCGCCGGGCTGGCGGAGGACCGCTACGGCGCGGCCCGCGACACGGCCGGGCTCGTCATGCTGCTGACCTTCGGCACCGGGATCGGCTCGGCGCTGCTCTACCACGGCACGCTGGTGCCGAATACGGAATTCGGCCACATCCTGGTCGACGGCAAGGAGGCCGAGCACCGCGCCGCGTCCTCGGTGAAAGAGCGAAAGAAGCTGTCCTACAAGGAATGGTCGCATCAGGTGACCAAGGTGTTGGTCACGCTCGAGAACCTGCTCTGGCCGGACGTTTTCGTCGCGGGCGGCGGCATCAGCCGCGACGCCGAGCACTGGATCCCGTTGCTGGGCAACCGGACTCCGGTGGTGGCCGCGCATTTGCGAAATACCGCGGGCATCGTCGGCGCCGCCATGGCCGTCGATGGCGGTATCGCGCCATGATCGAGCCGACAACCTGCGAGGCTGGGGCATAGCACTCCGTCCGGATCGTTACAATGGAACGCATGACCGGCGGTGAGCCGGAAACCGACCCCGGCCGGAGAGCCGGGTTAACCCCGACAGAACCGCTCCGCCGGAAGATCAATCTGGCGTGACGCCGCACGAGACCGTCACGAAAGGGCGTACGTGGTAGCCACGAATACCCGAGAGACCGCCGAATCGGCCGAGGCCGCCGACTCCACCGACAGCGCCGCGGCACGGCCGGTCAAGAAGGCTGCCGCCAAGAAGGCTCCCGCCAAAAAGGCCGCCGCGAAGAAGGCGCCCGCCAAGAAGGCAGGCGCCAAGGCCGCGGTCAAGAAGGCGCCGGCCAAGAAGGCCGCCAAGAAGGCCGCGCCCGGCGCCGAGGGCGAGGGCGAGGAGAACCTCGACGACGAGTCGATCGAACTCGAGGGCGACCTCGACGACCTCGAAGTCTCCGAGGACGACCTGGCCGACGACGAGGTCGTCGAGGAGGTGACCGTCGCCGACGACGAGGAGGCCGAGGAGGCCGACGAGCCGACGGAGAAGGACAAGGCCTCCGGCGACTTCGTCTGGGACGAGGAGGAGTCCGAGGCGCTGCGGCAGGCCCGCAAGGACGCCGAGCTCACCGCCTCCGCCGACTCGGTGCGCGCCTACCTCAAGCAGATCGGCAAGGTCGCGCTGCTCAACGCCGAGGAGGAGGTCGAGCTCGCGAAGCGGATCGAGGCCGGGCTCTACGCCACGGAGAAGTACCGCGAGCTGACCGAGAAGGGCGACAAGCCGCCGGTCCAACAGCGCCGCGACCTGAACTGGATCATGCGCGACGGCAACCGCGCCAAGAACCACCTGCTCGAGGCGAACCTGCGCCTGGTGGTCTCGCTGGCCAAGCGCTACACCGGCCGCGGCATGGCGTTCCTGGACCTGATCCAGGAGGGCAACCTGGGCCTGATCCGCGCGGTCGAGAAGTTCGACTACACCAAGGGCTACAAGTTCTCCACGTACGCCACCTGGTGGATCCGGCAGGCCATCACGCGCGCCATGGCCGACCAGGCCCGCACCATCCGCATCCCGGTGCACATGGTCGAGGTCATCAACAAGCTGGGCCGCATCCAGCGCGAGTTGCTGCAGGACCTGGGCCGCGAGCCCACGCCCGAGGAACTCGCCAAGGAAATGGACATCACGCCGGAGAAGGTGCTGGAGATCCAGCAGTACGCGCGTGAGCCCATCTCGCTGGACCAGACCATCGGCGACGAGGGCGATTCACAGCTCGGCGATTTCATCGAGGATTCCGAGGCGGTCGTCGCGGTCGATGCGGTGAGCTTCACCCTGCTGCAGGATCAGCTGCAGTCGGTGCTGGAGACGCTGTCCGAGCGCGAGGCGGGCGTGGTGCGGCTGCGCTTCGGCCTCACCGACGGCCAGCCCCGCACCCTCGACGAGATCGGCCAGGTCTACGGCGTCACCCGCGAGCGCATCCGTCAGATCGAGTCCAAGACGATGAGCAAGCTCCGCCACCCCAGCCGCTCCCAGGTCCTGCGCGACTACCTGGACTGAGCCGAACACCGTACAAACGCCGCCGGGAATATTCCCGGCGGCGTTCGTCGTCCCACCCCTCCACTCCCGGGTCCGCTATCAGGCCCTCCCCCCGGCACCGTTCCCCGCCCCTCCACTCCCGGGTCGCTATCCGGGACCTCCCCCGGCACCGTTCGTCGCCCCGCCCTTCCATCCCCGGCACCGTTCGTCGGCCCGCCCTCCCATCCCCAGCACCGTGCATCCCCGCCTTCCCATCCCTGGCACCGTGCATACCCCGCCTTCCCGTCCCCGGCACCGTGCATACCCCCGCCTTCCCGTCCCCGCACCGTGCGTACCCCGCCTTTCCATTCCCGGCGCGCTTTTGGCCGGGATCACCGACTCGCCGGGGAGGGTTACCGGGGTTCCACTCGTCCCGACAGCAGACTGAGCAGTCGTGGATCAGTTGGTTCTGGTGTTCGTGCTGGCGTTCGCCACGATCTTGGCGCAGCCGCTGGGGCGACGCACCGGGCTGGCGCCCGCTGTGCTGATGACCGTGTTCGGGCTGATTCTCGCGGTGGTTCCGTTCGTGCCGAACATCGATATCGACCCCGAGCTGATCCTCCCGCTGGTGCTGCCGCCGCTGCTGTACGCCTCGGCGCGGCGCACCTCCTGGCAGCAGTTCGCCGACAACGCGGGGGCCATCCTGCTGCGTGCCGTCGGTCTGGTGGTGGCGACGGCCGTCGCGGTCGCCGCGGTCTTCCACGCCTGGTATCCGGGAGTGCCGCTGGGTACGGCGCTGGCGCTCGGCGCCCTGGTGGCGCCGCCGGATCCGGTCGCGGTCAGCGCGCTGGCCGACCGGCTCGGGCTGCCCCGCCGCCTGGTCTCCGTACTCGAGGGCGAGGGACTGTTCAACGACGTCACCGCCGTGGTGCTCTACAACGTCGCGGTCATGGCGGTGGTCACCGGGCGCTTCTCGGCCTGGCACATGGCGGTCGACTTCCTGGTGTCGGCGGTGGTGGGCTTCGCGGTCGGATTCGCACTGGGGTGGGCGGGCAGTCGGCTCATGCGCAATCTCGGCGAGGCCGCCTGGCAGGTGGCGCTCGGGCTGCTGCTGCCGTTCGCGGCCTACGGCCTGGCCGAGCTCTGGCACGGCTCCGCGGTGCTGGCCGTGCTGGTCTGCGCGCTGTATCTGACCGATGCCGCAACGGATTTCAGCGACAGCGCCTACCGCCTCGTCGGCGATTCGTTCTGGGACGTGATCGACATGCTGGTGACCGGTGTCGCCTTCGGTCTCATCGGCCTCGAGCTCACCAACGTGCTCGCCGCGACCGGACCGGACTGGCAGCGGCTGCTGGGCGTGGCGGGCGCGGTCGTCGCCGTGGTCGTATTCCTGCGGCTGGTCTGGCTGCTGCTCACCACCGAGGTCTTCCAGCGCTGGTGGCGCCGTCGCGACGCCGACGAGCCCTACACCTGGCGGGAGTCGATAGTCACCTGGTGGGCGGGGATGCGCGGCGTGGTCACCGTCGCGCTGGCACTGGCCATCCCGTTCACCACCGATGCCGGGGAGGCGTTCCCGGGGCGCGCCGAGATCCTGTTCATCGCCTTCGCCGTCGTGCTGTTCACGCTGCTGCTGCAGGGACCGACGTTGCCCGCGGTCGTGCGCGCCACCCACGTGCAGGCCGACACCGAGCACGAGCGCGCGCTCGAGCGCGGGCTGTGGACGCGGATCCTGCGCGCCGAACTCGCGCGGCTCGAGGAGATCGCCGACAGCGAGGATCTGCCCGACGAGGTGTACCAGCGCATGCGCGAGGGTTTCGAACGCCGACTCTCGCGCGCCGACCCGGAGGCGGCCGAGGCCGCCGACGATGCCAAATCGGTCGACAAGGCGCTGCGTTTCACCGGCCGGATGGGCGCGATCAGAAACGAGGTGCTCGAGGCCGGGCGCACCGAGGCGCTGGCCGCTCGCCGCGAACCCGGCATTCCGCCCGATGTGGTCGACCGGCTGATGCGCAGGCTGGATCTGCGGCCGACATGAGGGGGACGTACACCGCTCTACTCCTGGATCTGTGCATTCCTCTGCACCGGCCGGAGAGTCGCTGACGGGTCCACGCAACCGGTCGGCACGGAATATGTTGCGCGAGAATCTCTTCGATTGCCGATGTCCGACGAGTCGGTGTGTGTCGAGCGGAGTCGACACAGACCCACGCCGCCGCGAAGCACCATCGGCGCGTCATCTACCTGAGCGCATGTCCGCCAGCGAACACCCGGGTTGGTTACCGCACCCGCACCCCGCGCGGCACTCGCAAGACGTCCGAGAGAGTTGGGGCCGGAACAGTCCCGTGGCGCGTCGGCGGGCGGGCGCGCCGATCCCGGGCGAAACTTACTGGCGTGCCCGCCTCGGTCCTGCATCATTACCGCTCCCCCTGGACGCGGACCATCGAAGTTCGCGAAGGGCTGCGGGCGGTGCGCGACTGGTGGCACGGGCCCGAGCGGGTGTATCGGGCCGCGCGGGCGGTGCGGGACTTTCCGGGCGGCGCCCCCGCCAGCTGCGCCTACGCGTTCACGCTGTTCGTCACCTGGTGGACGCTGCGCGGCATCAGCGATATCGCCGGGCATCGGCTGATCCTGTCGGCCTCCACCAACCTGCACAATATGCAGCGCGATCCGGTGCAGGTGCTGGTGGCGTCCGCGTTCTGGACCGAGGGCGGGTTCCCGTGGGCGATCGTGCTCGGCTTCCTGACCGCGATGGCCTTCGCCGAACGCTGGCTGGGCACGGTGCGCTGGGTGCTGGTGTTCGCCATCGGCCACGTCGGCGCGACGCTGCTCACGGTCACCGGCATCGCCTATGCCGTCGACCACGGGCTGCTCCCGCTGAAGGTGGCGGTGGTGTCGGATGTCGGTGCGTCCTACGGCTTCTCGGCGATCCTCGCCGCCCTCACCTTCCATCTGCCCGGCGGCGCGCGGCTGGCGTGGGCGGGCGGGCTGCTCGCCTGGTCCGGGCTGGCGGCCTGGCACGGCCGCACCTTCACCGACTACGGCCACCTGACCGCCGTCCTGCTCGGATTCCTGGTCGGCACAATAGCTTTGGGCGTTTCGCTGCGGCTGGAGCGACGGGCGCGGTCTGCCGCTACCACCCGGGCGCCCGGATGATGAGCGCCCCCCTCAGCCGTTGGCGGGCGCGGGTCGCCGTGCGCGCTGCACCAACCGCACCGCGGGTTCGACCACACGCGCCGCGACCGGGCCGAGTATGGCCATCAGCAGTACGTAGGCCGACGCGAGCGCGGCCAGGTCGCCGTCGACCGCGCCCATGGTCACCGCCAAACCCGCGATGACGATGGAGAATTCGCCGCGGGCGACCAGCGCGGCCCCGGCGCGGGCACGACCCATCCGCCGGATGCCCTGCCGCTGTGCCGCGTACCAGCCGGTGCCGATCTTGGTCAGCACGGTCACCACCGCCAGCACCACCGCCCAGCCCAGCACCGGCGGGATGGCCTGCGGATCGGTGTTGAGCCCGAAGGCCACGAAGAAGATCGCCGCGAACAGGTCGCGCAGCGGTTCCAGCAGCTTGGCCGCGCTCTGGGCGGTGGAGCCGGAGATCGCGATGCCCAGCAGGAACGCCCCGACGGCGGCCGAGACGTGCAGCGCCGAGGCGATCCCGGCCACCAGCAGGGCCGCACCCAGCAACTTGAGCAGGAACACCTCTTTGTCCGCCGAGTCCACGATCGCCGAGACGTACCGGCCGTAGCGCAGCGCCACCACCAGTACACAGGTGATCGCCAGCATGGCGACGGCCAGGGAACGCAGCCCGGCCAGATAGCCGAGCCCGGCCAGCAGGGTGGTGAGAATGGGCAGATACACCGCCATCGCCAGATCCTCGAACACCAGGATCGACAGCACCACCGGCGTTTCGCGGTTGCCCAGCCGCCCGAGGTCGTTGAGCACCTTCGCCGCGATTCCGGACGAGGAGATATAGGTGACCCCGCCCATCGTCACCGCGCCGACCAGCCCCCAGCCCAGCAGCAGCGCCACCACCACCCCCGGGGTCGCGTTGGCGACGATATCGAGCAGACCGGCCAGCCAGGAGCGGCGCATCCCGGTCACGAGTTCCGCCGCGGTGTACTCGAGACCCAGCAGCAACAGCAGCAGCACCACGCCGATCTCCCCGGCGATATGGCCGAACTCCGTGGCGGACTCGAGCTTGATCACACCGCCCTGGCCGAAGGCCAGGCCGCCCAGCAGATACAGCGGAATCGGCGACATCCCGAAACGACCGGCCACCCGGCCGAGCACGCCCAGGGCGAACAAGATCGAACCGAGTTGAACCAGAGCTAATGCGGTGGAGCCCACCGCCTCACCCGTCGGTCAGGATCGCCAGGGCCGAGTCCAGCCCGTCGGGAGTGCCGACGACGACCAGCACGTCGCCGGTGGCCAGCACGAAGTCGGGACCCGGTGACGGATGCACCTGCCCGGCCCGCATCGCCGCGACGATCGAGGCCTTGGTGCGCGTGCGCATCCGCGTCTCGCCCAGCATGCGGCCCTGATACGGTGACCGCTCGCCGATCGGCAGCTGCCGCGTCACTATGCCCGGCATATCCCGGTGGTCGGCGTTGAGCTTCTCCACCAACTGCGGCGCGCCGAGCAGATTCGCCAGGGCCGCCGCCTCGTCGGTGGTGAGCGGGACCTGGGCGGCGCAGGCGTCCGGGTCGTCGGACTTGGAGATGATCAGGTCCAGGCCGCCGTCACGGTGGGCGACGACACCGACCCGGCGACCCGATCGCACCTCGAAGTCCTTGCGTACCCCGATCCCGGGCAGCGCTGTCACGTCGACGTTCACATGTCCAGCCTAGGCGGCCGGCGCGCCGTGACCGAATGAAGGCGGGGACCCGGGCCTTCAGACGGGCGGCAAAGGCTCGTCGAACGCACCGTCGGGACCCGGCCGGTAGTCGGTGACCGCCGTCACGGCCGCGAACGACAACGGCCCGTACAGATGTGGGAACAGCATGGATTCGGGATCGCCGGGAACGCCGGGCTCCCAGCGCACGGGGGCGGCCAGCAGATCCGGATCGAGCCACAGCAGCACCAGATCCCGGCGACCGGCGAACAGGCGGTTGGCGGGCAGGTGCACCTGCCGCGGCGTGGACAGGTGCACGAACCCGGCCTCGTCCAGCGAGAGCGGGCGGCGCTGGCCCGTTGCCCGGGCGACCTGCCACTCCGCGCGGGTGCACATGTGAACCAGCGTGTCCGCCTTGGCCTTTCGGGCATCGTCGTCGTCCATCGCTCGACCCTATCCGCCGCGGGCCCGCAACCGCGCCCGCGGGCAGGCCGGTGGCCTCGGAGTTTGCCGTAAGCGGAGTGTGATTGTCGGTGCCGCGGGGTAGTCTCCCGATAGACAACTGGATCGGCCTGTTCACGGAAGTGGTTGCTACGCTTCGCCCCGCGCTGACCGGCTGTTCGCTTTCGGCGAAACACCTGGTCATGTTAGGGAAAACACAAAGAAACATCTCCGGGAACAAAGCCCCCGTCCCGAACGTCTGACAGAGTAGTCATACACCACTGCTGGGAAGTAGCGGTAGCGAGCTCGCGGAAGGGACCGCGAGCCCCACACCCAGGCGAACGGTCTTCTGCGCCGGGAGCCAGGACGGAGGAGTCATGCCAGGAACACTGACTAGCACCCCACTGACCGCGGTCGACCGTTGCGACCGCTGCGGGGCGGCCGCACGCGTGCGCGCGACCCTTCCCGGCGGTGGCGAGTTGCTCTTCTGCCAGCATCACGCCAACGAGCACATGGATCGCCTCAAAGAGCTCGAGGCCGTGATCGACACGGAGTCGGCACCGGCGCTGTGAACAGCTCCTTCAGTCCGATGGACAACTGAACCCTCCAATCGAACATTCGGAACGGGCGGCCCGGTGGCCGCCCGTTCCGCGTGCGAATGCGGAGATGCGCCTAGCGGGGCAGCCCGGCCACGATGCCGGTCAGCAAGCGGTCCAGCCCGTAGTCGAAGGCGCCGTCCGGATCGCCGGGCGCCTGATACTTCTCCCTCACCGCCGCGCCGACCCGGCCCGACAGCGGATAGTCCGCAGCGGGCATCACCCGAGTCAGCAAGGGGCCGTGGACCTCCCACCACACGGCGTCGGTCATCTCCCGCGCGCTGCGCCGCGCGGCCACCGCCATGCGGGCGTTGCCCGTGGCGAACTCCGACAGCGCCGCGATCACCCGATCCATCTCGACATCGGTCAGCCCGACGCCCTCCAGCGCCGCCAGCTGGCGCTCGTAGCGGCGCATCCGCCCCGGGCCCAGCACGAGGCGCCACGGCGGCACCTCCAGCAGCCAGGGGTGGGCGAGCAGCTCGGCGCGCACCCGCCCGGCGATCGCGGCCATGCGCTCGCGCACCGGCAGCGCCGGGTCGATGGGCGGGTCCTCGGCGGCGACGGCATCCACCATCAGGACGATCAGCGCCTCTTTGCTGGGCACGTAGGTGTAGAGGGTCATCGGGCCCAGTCCTAGCTCGGCGGCGACCGCGCGGATGGAGATCCGGTCGTACCCGTCGCGGTCGGCGATCGCGACCGCGGCGCGAACCACCTCGTCGACGCTGACCGTCTGCTTGGGCCCGCGCGCGCCCGGCCGGGGCGGCAACTCTTCTCGCCACAGCAGGGTCATCAGCCGTTTCGCCTGCTCGACGGTCGAATCCTCGACCATGGCACTCCTCGGGGAATATCAGTACGATGTACGAAGTTATAGCACCTCGTACACCGTACGTAGATCTGGAGGTTCCGCTCTGCCCACCCAGGCCACCTATCTACCGGACCGGCACCTGTTCGCGCTGTGGACATGGGCCGGTTCCGCCCCCGGGCCCGCGCCGGACCCCGGGGACAGCGAGCCGATTCCGCTCGCGATCCCGACACCGGACGGCACCGCGATCGCGGCGACCACCGTGGACTGCACACTGACCGAGCCGGAGCGGTTCGCGTCGCTGCCGATCGCCGATGCGGGCGGATCCGTCCTCGCCTGGCGCGCGATTCTGCACGCCGATACCGCCGAGGCCGACGATGCGGCCCCCACCGCCCGAAGCGCGGCGGCGGACTCCGAGAATGCCGCCCTGGCCGGACGAGCAACTCCCACCACCGCACCGGCTCGGCGAGCGGATGCGCGGGCCCATGACAGCCTGGGCGATCTGCCACCGGCCGGACATGCGGTGCCCAATGCCGCACGCACCGCGATCGTCTCGGCCGAACGGGCGGTGCGGGCCTGCCAGGCGACCGCGGCCGTCGCGGCGGAGCTGCGGACGACGCTCGAGGCGGAGCTGCGGCCCTATCAGGCGCGCGGCATCGCCGTGCTGCGCGAGACCGCCGCGCAGCACGGCGGGGCGGTCCTCGCCGACGAGATGGGCCTGGGCAAGACCGTCCAGGCGATCGGGTACCTCCTGGGCCGGGCCGATACGGGCCCGCAACTGGTGGTCTGCCCGACCTCGCTGGTCGGCAACTGGGCGCACGAGATCGAACGGTTCGCCCCGGGCCTGCGCCCGACCATGTGGCGCGGCGGCGATCTCGACCTCACCACACCGGGAACGGTCGTGGTGACCGGATATCCGACCCTGCGCGGGCACGGGCAGAAGGCCGCCGAACACCACTGGGCGACGGCCGTTTTCGACGAGGCGCAGGTGCTGAAGAACCCGCGCACCCAGGTATCGCGCGCGGCGCGGACACTGCGGGCGGACGCCCGCATCGCGCTCACCGGCACGCCCGTGGAGAATCACCTCGACGAGCTGTGGGCGCTGCTCAATCTGGTCGTGCCCCGGGCCTTCACGCACAAGGCGCAGTTCCGGCGCCGGTTCGTGCGGCCCATCCACGAGGGTTCCGAGCGGGCCGCGGTCCGGCTGCGCGATACGCTCGAACCGATCGTGCTGGCACGCAAGAAGATCCAGGTGGCGGCCGCGCTGCCGCCGAAGATCCACACCGACCTGGTGTGCGATCTCACCGACGAGCAGCAGCGGCTCTACGACCGGATGCTCGACAAGGCCGAGGCCGAGGGGTTCGGCAGCGGCGCGCAGCGGCACAGCCGGGTGCTCGCCGCGCTGACGGCGCTCAAGCAGGTCTGCAACCATCCCGGCCTGATCACCGGCGAGCTGGACGAGCTGGCGGGGCGATCCGGCAAGTTCGACGTCTGCGCCGACATTCTCGCCAACAACCTCGATATCGACTCCCCCACACTGATTTTCACGCAGTACCGGCGCACCGGCGAACTGCTGGTCCGGCACTGCGCCGAACGGTTCGGCGTGGCGGCGCCGTTCTTCCACGGCGGCCTGAACACCGCCGAGCGCGCCGATATCGTGCGCCGGTTCCAGGAACCCGGCGGCCCGCCCGTGCTGGTGCTGAGCCTGCGGGCGGCGGGGACCGGGCTGACGCTGACCCGGGCCGCCGATGTCGTGCACTACGACCGCTGGTGGAATCCGGCGGTGGAGGCGCAGGCCTCGGATCGCGCGCATCGGATCGGGCAGACCCGGCCGGTCACCATCACCACCCTCACCACCGGCACGACCGTGGAGGAGCACATCGCCGGAATGCACGGCCGCAAGTCCGCGCTGGCCGACCTCACCGATACCGACGCGGCGGGCTCCGGCTCGGGCGTGGCCGCGCTGGCCCGCCTCGATGACGAGCACCTGCTCGAGATCCTGCGCCGGAAGCGAGGGAACTGACTTGGCGGACAACGAATTCGGCTACACGGCCTGGGGTATGGACTGGGTGCGACTGGCCGAGCCGCTGCGGGTGTCGCGCCCCGAGCCGCTGCTTCCGCGGGCCCGCAGCATCGCCCGCAACGACGGCGTCCAGCTCGAGATCGAGGGCGGCGTGGTGCGCGCGGCCATCCACCGCGGCGGACAGGCCTCGGTCACCCGCCTGGAAGTCGCACGACTGCCCGCCGCCACGATCACCGCCCTCGCGGCCCTGATCCCCGCCGATGCGGTCGAACTCGCCGACAGCGTCCACGAGTCGATCCGTGCCGCGGGGCGGTCCGCCGCCCCGCACCTGATCTCCACCGACTGCTCCTGTTCGGCCCGCAAGCCCCGCTGCCTCCACCTCCTCGCCACCTGCTACGCCCTGGCCCGCCGCATCGACGAAAACCCTTGGCTCGCACTGGATCTCCAAGGCTACCGAGACACCGACACGCCCCCCACCGCCACCGACGCCCCACCACCCCGCTGGACCCCCCTCAACACCCTCACCCCCGCCACCTTCTTCGCCCACCCCACATAAGGAACTGGGTTGTCTGCCCTCTCGCAATTCGCCCCCGATGCCGCCGCCAGCCCGCGCACGCTCGCCCCGCTGTTCCTCGCCGAGACGGGAATCACCTTCGGGCAGTGGCGAACTCGGATCCGGCTGGCGGCCTCGCTGCCGCTGCCGGCGAGCGGGCTCCCGGCGGCCCGCATCGCCGAGCGGATCGGCTACGCCTCGCCCGGCGCCTACGTCGCCGCCTTCCGGCGGGCGGTCGGGGTGCCGCCGGGCCGGTACTTCGCCCGGTAGCTCAGGAGTTGATGCCGCTGTCGATGGTCATGATGGCGCCGTTGACCGCGCGGCCGTCCGGGCCGGCGAGGAAGGCCACCAGCGCGGCGACCTCGTCGGGTCCGGCGAACCGGCCCAGCGGGTTGAACTGCAGCTGCTGCCCGGCGTGGTCGCCGTCGGAGGGGTTCATATCGGTGTCGGTGGAGCCCGGCTGCACCAGGTTCACGGTGATTCCCCGCGGACCCAGCTCGCGCGCAAGGGCTTTGGTGAAGCCGTTGAGCGCGGACTTGCTCAGGTTGTACAGGGCCAGCCCGCCGAACAGCGCGCGGTCGGTCAGGTTCGAGCCGATGCTGATGATCCGCCCGCCCTGGCCCATGTGCGCCACCGCGGCCTGCGCGGCGACGAACGGCGCCCGCGCGTGGATATGCAGCGCCTGGTCGACGTCGTCGAGGGTGAACTCCTCGAACGGCTTGGCCGGGAAGATACCCGCGTTGTTGACCAGAATGTCGAGACCGCCCAGTTCCTCGGCCACGCGCCGCACGGCGGCCGTGGTCTCCCCCGCGTCGGCGCTGTCGGCCCGCACGGCCAGCCCGCGACGGCCCAGCGCCTCGATCTCGGCCACCACCTTGCGCGCGTTCTCCTCTCCGCTGCGATAGGTCAGCGCCACATCCGCGCCCGCCGCGGCCAGCCGCCGCGCGATCGCCGCGCCGATGCCGCGGCTGCCTCCGGTCACCAGTGCCACGGTCCCGGTCAGGTCGTTCATCTCTGCGCTCCCAATTTTGTGTCGATCAGTACATAAATGACTCAACCAGATGCCGCCCGTCCGCGTCAATAGGTATATTTAACGATCGACACAGAAAGGAGCGATCGTGGCTGAACGCGGACGACCCCGCACCTTCGACCGCGCGCTCGCCCTGCGGCGCGCCATGGAGGTGTTCTGGGAGCACGGCTACGAGGGCGCCTCGATGAGCGACCTCACCGCCGCCATGGGCATCAACTCCCCCAGCCTGTACGCGGCGTTCGGTTGCAAGGAGCAGCTGTTCCGCGAGGCGGTGGGCCTGTACGGGTGCACCGAGGGCAGCCGTACCGAACGGGCCCTGCGCGAGGAACCCACCGCGCGGCAATCCATCGAGGCCATGCTGCGCGACAATGCCGTCGCCTACGTAGACGGCACCACGCCGCGCGGCTGCATGGTGGTGCTGGCGGGCTCCGCCTACGCCACCCGCAACGCCGCGATCCGCGATTTCCTCATCGAGAAGCGCAGGGGCACAGCCGAAGACATCCGCCGTCGGATCGAACGGGGCATCGCCGAGGGCGACCTGCCCGCCGACACCGACGCCGCCGAACTCGCCCACTTCTACGCCACCGTCCTGTTCGGCCTGTCCGTCCAGGCCCGCGACGGCGCGGATCTACCCCAGCTGAGTTCTTCGATCGACCGTGCCCTGGCGGCCTGGCCCACCAGGGAGCCCGCCGTCTCCTGAGCCGACCGAGCAGGCCCGACGCCTACATGCGGCGCAGGGCGCTGATGCGTTGGGAGAGTTGGTCGGCGGTGGCGAGAGCCGTTGGGGGGCCGCCGCATTCGCGGCGTAGCTCGCCGTGGATGACGCCGTGCGGCTTGCCGGTGCGGTGGTGGTGCATGGCGACCAGGCTGTTGAGTTCGCGGCGCAGCTCGCTCAGGCGGTCGGCGGTGGCGACGCGCTCGGCGGACGCGGCGACGCTCGGGCCCGGGTCCGACCCCCCGGCGGCGGCCGCGCTGCGCTCCTGGACCTGGCGGGTCTGGCGGTCGCGCAGCAGCGCGCGCATCTGCTCGGCGTCCAGCAGGCCCGGGATGCCGAGGTAGTCGGCCTCCTCGTCGCTGCCCGCGAAGGTCGCGGTGCCGAAGGAGTCGCCGTCGTAGATCACCTGGTCCAGTTCGGCATCGGCCGCCAGGGCAACGAACTTGCGCTCCTCCTCGCCCGGCTCGTCCTCCTGCCTGTTCGCCTCGATCAGCAGTTCGTCGTCGAGACCGTTCTGCTCGCGGTGCGGCTTGCCGATCACATGGTCGCGCTGAATCTCGAGCTGCGCGGCGAGATCCAGCAGCACCGGCACCGACGGCAGGAAGACGCTGGCCGTCTCCCCGGGGCGGCGGGCACGCACGAACCGGCCGATCGCCTGCGCGAAATACAGCGGCGTCGAGGCACTGGTCGCGTAGACGCCGACGGCCAGGCGCGGCACGTCCACGCCTTCGGACACCATGCGCACCGCCACCATCCAGGGCTCGGTGCCCGCCGCGAACTCGCCGATCCGCTCCGAGGAGCCCGGGTCGTCCGACAGCACCACTGTCGGGCGCGAACCCGAAATATGTTCCAGCAGTTCGGCGTAGTCGCGGGCGCGCTCCTGGTCGGTGGCGATCACCAGGCCGCCGGCGTCCGGCATGCCGGTCGCGCGCAGTTGGCGCAGGCGGGTGTCGGCGGCGCCGAGCACCTTCGACATCCAGTCGCCCGCCGGGTCCAGCGCGGTGCGCCAGGCCCGTGCCGTCTGCTCGACGCTCAGCGGCTCGCCCAGCCGGGCGGAGTACTCCTCGCCCGCACTGTCGCGCCAGTGCGCATCGCCGGAGTAGGCGAGAAACACCACCGGCCGCACAACGCCGTCGGCCAGCGCCTCGGAGTAGCCGTAGGCGTAGTCGGCGCGCGACCGCGGGAATCCGGACTCGTCGGGCTCGTAGGTGACGAACGGGATCTGCGAATCGTCGCTGCGGAACGGCGTGCCCGTCAGCGCCAGGCGGCGGGTGGCCTCGTCGAAGGCCTCGGCGGTCGCGTCGCCCCAGCTCTTGGCGTCGCCCGCGTGGTGGATCTCGTCGAGAATCACCAGGGTGCGGCGGTTCTCGGTGCGGACGCGGTGTTTGAACGGATGCGAGGCGACCTGCGCGTAGGTGACCACCACCCCGTGATAGTCGCCGGAGGTGCCGCCGGTGGAGTTGGAGAAGTTGGAGTCCAGCGCGATGCCGAACCGCGACGCCGCGGCCGACCACTGATGTTTCAGGTGCTCGGTGGGCGCGACCACCGTCACCTGATCCACCGTGCGGTCGGCGAGCAGCTCGGAAGCCAGCCGCAGAGCGAACGTGGTCTTACCGGCGCCCGGCGTCGCGACCGCGAGAAAGTCGCGTGGCTTCGTCGTCAGATACTTGGTGAGAGCCCTGCGCTGCCACGCACGTAACGAACCACCACCACCCGAAGTCACTCGACAGAGATTAGCGACCCGCACCGACACGAAGCGAATCCGACGCGGGGTTTCCGCGCGATTAGGCCGCCGCGTGTGACGTCCCCCACGACCGGGACGGTACCGCGCGACACGTTTTCCGGCCGTTCGCGTATTCGGTGCGTCGGTAGGTAATCCTGTAGGCAGGATGAACGCACACGAACCACCTCCGGCCGACAGTGCCGCCCCCGGTCCGGGTGCGGGCGGGCAGGTGCGCGTCCGGTACGGGGCTCGCCGGATCTGGCAGCTCGTCGCCCGCGTCTCGGTGAAGGCGTGGGACGACTCGATCTTCGCGAAATCGGCCGCCGCCGCCTTCTGGCAGACGCTGTCGCTGGCGCCGCTGCTGCTCGGACTGCTCGGCAGCCTGGGCTATGTGGGCGGCTGGTTCGGTCCCGACACCGTGGAGATCGTCGAGGGCAAGATCATCAGTTTCAGCCGGAACCTGTTCAGCCCGACAGTGGTCGACGATCTGATCGCCCCGACAGTCGGCGATGTGCTCGGGCGCGGGCGCGGTGCGGTGGTGTCGGTCGGGTTCGTGCTGTCGCTGTGGGCCGGATCGTCGGCGATGGCGACGTTCGTCGACGCCATCGTGGCCGCGCACAACCAACAGGACGCCCGGCACCCGGTATGGCAGCGCATCTTCGCGCTGCTGTTGTACGTGCTGTTCCTGGTGGTGTCGGTATTCGTGCTGCCGCTGGTCGCGCTGGGCCCGACGCTGATCGGCCGCGCGCTGCCCGATGGCTGGCGCGAACCCGGGCTGCGGCTTCTCGACGGCTTCTACTACCCGGGCACCGGACTGCTGCTCATCGTCGGGCTGACCACGCTGTACAAACTGGCGCTGCACCGCTCGCTGCCATGGCACCGGCTGTTCGGCGGCGCGCTGGTGGCGGGTGTGTTCTTCATGGCCGCCAGCGACGGGCTGCGGCGCTACCTCACCTGGGTGACCCGGACCGGGATCAGCTACGGCGCGCTCGCCACCCCGATCGCGTTCCTGCTGTTCACGTTCTTCCTCGGTTTCGCGGTGATCCTGGGGGCCGAGTTCAACGCCACCGTGCAGGAGTTCTGGCCCGCCCGCACCACCCGGTTCGAGCACATGCGGCGCTGGCTCACTCGGCAGCTGCGGGGCAACGCGCCGGAGCGACACGAGAAGCCGCCGTCCGAGCCGGACCGAGCGCCGGGCGCTTCGCAGTCCGACGAGCCCCGGCCGTTACGCATCACGTCATAGCGCCCGTCCGTAAGGTCAAGGTAGGTAACGACTTTCGCCGTCCGGACCGGCCGGGCGGCTACTCGGCCGAGTCGAGGGCCTGCTCGTAGGCCTCCCGCAGGCGGGCGCTCGCGGTCGGCGCGTCGGGGTCCGGTAGCGCGATGCCGAGATGGATCGCGCGCAGTTCGTCCATGAATCGCTCCACCAACTCCGGGCCGCCGTCGCGCAGCAGTTCGGCGCGCACCCGCAGTTCCCGGGTACCGTCGCGGTGGTCCAGGCCCCAGTTGCCCAGCGCCACCATCACCGGAAGCGTCGCGATGCCCGCCTCGGTGAGCGAATACTCCGCCCGCCGCCCGCGTCCGGCCTCGACCCTGGTGAGCAGGCCCGCCGCCACGAGCCGCCGCAGCCGACTGCTGAGAATATTGGAGGCGATCCCCTCCTCCGATCCCTTGAGCAGCTCGCGGAAGTAGCGCCGGTTGCCGAACATGACATCGCGCAGCACCAGCATCGACCACGCGTCGCCCAGCACCTCGACCGCGGCATTGATCGGACATCCGGACCGGGGTTCCATCACGCCTCCTCCAAAGTAGTTGCACTCTACTATCACCTACCGGGGCAGGGCTCCGATTGCAGGGTGCAACTACTTCGAGACGTTTCGACGACTACCGCGCGCCCGCGGGAACGGCGAGGCTCAGGGCCGCGCGCGGTATCGCCGCGGGCGGGTGTCACAGCGGCGATCCAGTTGACCGGTAGGTGTCCTCCCTCGCTTCTCCGAGCGCCACCGCCGTCCCGGCAATCACCCCGGCCACCGGGCTCACACCGCCCGGTCTGCCAGCAAACACTTCGGGACCGGCGCCGCCTCGGGGCACCGGCGCGGGGTCGCCACCACGCGGGCACCGCCCTAAACTCGGGTTTGCCCGAAAGATGCTGATCGCCTTGGCAACTCAGCACGCAGTCATCGGCCGCACGCGGCAGTGTGCGACGACGAGAAGGAGGCGATTTCACCATCACCACGCCCCGGCCTCGAGCGATCCAGGCATTCCACGCACCGGCGGCCGTCGCCGCCGAACGCCGATATCCGGCCAGCGGCAACGGCATCCGTCCCCGTTCGCCCCCGGCCTCGGCACGCCGCGCGACCGGCGATGCGCCGGAATCCCCACCCGCGAGCCACACTCGAGGACGGACGCCGATGACCTTCGACGCACTCGGATATCTACGCAAAGATGTATCCCGGCAGCGTCAACAGTGGGACGAAGCCCAAATACGCGCCCTGGCACGACGTTTGGGATACAACCTGCGCAAAACGATCACCTTCGGCGAACACACCGCCGATCCGATACACCTGTTGGCGGCCACCGTGACCGCGCTGTCCGCCGACGCGGTCATCGTCCCCAGCACCGACCATTTCGACGGCAACCGGATCCCCGCCGATCTGGTCCGGGTGACGGACGTGATCACGATCGCCCCGGAACACACCTACGCCCGGTGGCCGACCGGCGAACTACCCCATCTGGACGGAAGCTGACGCCGCGCGGTCGCCGCTCGAATCGACCCGTCGTATCAGCCGAGGCCGGCGGCTCGGCTCGCGCGGCAAGACCCCGCTTCGGCATCACCTGGATCCTCGACGTCGCCGCGGAAGCTGTCTCGGCCACGACTTGACCTTGTCACTGTGACAAGGCGTTCACTGGTTGTCGGAGGTGGTTCCCATCAATTCGACACACAGCAACCCGGACGAGGCGCGGATGCTGCGCGCATTGGCGGCTGGTGATTCGTCGACACGGCTGAAAGCGGCACTGGTGGCCGGTACGCGTCCCGAGCCCGGGTTCGTCGACGCGCTCATCGAGCGGTGCGCGATCGAGCCGGACTTCTTCGTGCGCGACATGCTCACCTGGGCGCTGACCCGGCATCCGGCGCAGATCACGGTGCCGAAACTGCGGGCGGAACTGCTGTCCGGACGCGCCCAGGCCCGCAGCCAGGCGCTGCACACGCTGTCCAAGATCGGGGACGGCAGCGTGTACCCGGCGATCACGCGGTCGCTGCTGCGCGACTCCGACGACGAGGTCGCGCGCAGCGCCTGGCGCGCCGCCGTCGTCCTCGCACCCGATGCGGAGCGGGCGCCACTGGCGGCCGAGCTGGCCACCCAACTCGGCCGCGGTGACCGGGAGGTACAACTGAGTCTGAGCAGTGCCCTCGTAGCGCTCGGCGAGCCGGTCGAGCGGGTGCTGCGGACGGCGACGACCAGCCACGACCCGGCCGTGCGGGCGCATGCCCACGCCACGGAGCGGCTGTTGCGCGATCCGGACGCCGCATTCGGTCTCGCCGTCGATGCGGCGAAGCGAGCCGCCGCGCTGGGACCGGACCGGAAGGAGGCAACCGAGTGCTGATCGGTGAGGTCGCGCGCCGCTCGGGGGTGAGCGCCCGCATGCTCCGGCACTACGACTCCCTCGGGCTGGTGCGGCCGACCGGCCGCACCGTGGGCGGCTACCGGGAGTACTCCCCCGACGACATTCGGCGGATCTTCCACGTCGAGGGCCTGCGCTCGCTGGGACTGTCCCTGAACCAGATCGGGCGCGCCCTCGACGATCCCGGGTTCACCCCGTCCGCGCTGGTCGGCGACCTGATCCGAGACACCGAACAGCGGCTGCGCCGAGACCGGGAACTGCTCGAGCGGCTCCGCGCGGTCGGCGCGGCCGAGCCCTCCGGCTGGCCCGGCGTGCTGCGCCTGGTCGAACTCCTGCGCGGGCTCGGCTCGCGGCACGCCGCCCGGCGGCAGCAGGCGGTCCTGAGCCCGGCCGAGGACATGCCCGCCGAACTGCTCGCTGAGGCCGTCCTCACCGAATCCGATCCGAATGTCGCCGGGGCCCTGCGCTGGGCCCTCGCCCGCGCGGGCGGCGACGCCGCGGCGAGCCTGGCGCCCGGCCTGCGCTCGGACGACCCCGAGATCCGGCGCCGCGCGATCCTGGCCCTCGCCGAGTTACCCGGCGACGAGGCGACCGCGATGCTCACCGACGCCCTCGACGACGCGGACACGGCGATCCGCACGCGTGCCGCGCTCGCACTCGGCGCTCGGGGAGTTCATCGAGCCGTCCCGGTCCTCGTCGCCACGGTCGTGGACGGCCCCCACGACGTCGAAGCGGCCGAACTCCTGGGAACGCTTGCGCGAGAAGCGGAGTGGGCAGACCGGATCATGACCGCCCTGACCGGCGAACTCGCCTCCCCCACAGCCGATTCGGCGACGCGAGTACGACTGACCCAGGCACTCGCCGAAATACCGGGCACCCGCGCCCTCGACACCCTGCGAAAGCTCACCGAGGACGACGACCGCGCCGTGGCCCTGCTCGCGTCGAGCTTGGTACAGGCCCTCGGGTGAACAACGCCTCGCCCACAATGCTGTATTCGGCCACGCACGAGCGATCGTCGAGATCGGCTGGCGGAGCGGCGATCTCATCGCGGTGTGGCGACCGGCGAGGCCTGGGGTTCGGTCGCGGCGGGCGGGCATTCGCTCGGCGCCCGCTCCCCGCGCAGGCGGGCGTCGAGCCAGCCGATGAGCTCCGGATATCCGGCGAGTGCGGCGGTCACGTGTTCGCCGGGCTCGTCGCGGTACAGGGCGGGAACGCCGCGGGCGCACTGCTGCCGGTACAGGTCCCGAGCGCCCTCGATGGGAATCCAGATGTCGTGCACGCCGTGGTAGACGAACAGCGGGGCGCCCGCCGTCCGGTCCCGCAGGTCGGACCGGCGCAGCACCTCGTCGGCAGCGGGACTGTCGAGGGGATCGGCGGTATTCGTCGCGATCGCGATCGGGATGCCCACCACGCCGAGCGGTCCGTTGCTGTCGCCGCAGGTGTCCTTCACGGGCGAGGACGCCACCCACCGCGCGAGATGGTTCATGCTCGCGAGCAACTGCGGATGCTCGCGCGCCATCGCCAGCGAGACGGCGAGCAGAATGCCTGACGCCACATTGCCGTCGAATTTGCGTGCCACGGCCCGATAGTCGGTGACCAGACCGCCCGTGGCCGCGCCGACGAGAACGCCGTGCAACTCGGGTGCGTAATCGCCGAGCAGCATGGCCGCCGCGTACGACGCGATCGCCCCGCCCGAATATCCGGCGACCGCGAAACGGCTGTCCGCGAACTCGACCGGCGACACCGACCGCACGGCGCGGATGGCGTCGAGCACCACGCGCCCGGCCACCGTCGGCTCGGCATAGGCCATCCACGGACCCTCGTGGTCCGGAATCAGGACCGCGTATCCGCGACCGAGGCCCCACCAGGTCGTCGGCGGGAACAGGTCACCGCTGTTGAACTTGCTGTGAATCCCGTGCGCCATCGCGTAACTCGGCGTGCAGCGCAGACCGAGCGCGTTGATCGGCAGCGCGTTCACCATCACCGGCCGCCCTCCGGGAGCGGTCCACTCCGCCGCCGGGATCACGAGCGTCGCCGTGCCGAACGACGGCACGCCCGAGGCGGCGGTCGTCCGGAACTTCAGCAGCAGCGCCCGCCGGATCGGCACCGCCGCCAGCGGCGCGGCCGTCGCCGTCACATCGCGCCACTCGACGAGATCGCCGGGGCTGAGCTGGTCCAGCATGACGGGCCACGCGTCGAACAGCGGATCACCCGCCGGTGGCGACAGCACGGACCGCCACAGGGCCGCGAGATCCGGCGGCAGCTCCGCGGACGGCGGTGACGGCGCGGCCGGAAACGCCGGCGCCGGAACGGTTCTGTCGATCCAGTCCTGCATCGGCGACGGCCCGCCGGGCAGGTCGTCCGCCCACGCCAACTGCTGCCCGCAGAACAGCCAACCGACCAATCCCAGAATCACAACTGCGCGTAGCGATCTCACGACACCCCGACAATCCCGAGCGGGCTTGCTCCAGCACCGGAAGTATCAGCCCGCGCACACCGATCCGACACCCCGGCAGACGAGGTTTCCGCAGGTGCACAACCAGCACGGCCCCGGACTATGACCTTTGCCAGCGAGTGGGGCGCGCCCCGCTACGCGCTCGGTGTCAGTGCGTGCTGATGCCGCTCAGTTCGTTGGGCGCCTCGGGCAGCGTCGCGGTGGCGGCGACGGCGCCGGTAGCGAGATCCAGGCGGTGGATCTTCTTGGTCGCGTTGTCGGAGACGTAGATGTCGTTGCCGCGCGCGAAGATCGCCGGCCGCGGATCCTGCCACCGCAGCGGCTCCTCCCACGGCCCGATGACCGGGATGGTCCGCGTGACCGTCCCGGCCGCCGGGTCGATGACGTGGACGCGACCGTCGGTGCCGAGCACCAGCGCCTCGCCCTGCGGACCGCGGGCCAGCGAGCGGAAGGTGTAGCTGGTGCCGAGGGGCACCAGCCGGAGGCTGCCGTCGCGGGTGTCGATCAGCGAGACCTCTTGCGGCCGTTCGAGTTCGGCGTCCTTGTCGCGCTTGTAGTCGCCTAGCGCGATCGGGGAGGCGTCGGTACCGGCCTGGTTGCCGATGCGCCCGTACGGATCCGGGCTGGCGACCTTGGTGATGGCGCCGTTGCGGTAGACGAGGGCGCCGGTCTGGCAGCCGATGACCACGGCCTCGCCCTGCGCGGTCGATTCGCCGTGCACGCCGGGGCAATCCTCGTTGCGCGCGATCTCCTTACGGTCGCGGTCCAGCACGACGATGCCGGTGCGCTTCTCCTCGGTGCCGAGGGTGACGACGAGTTCCCCGTTCGACAGCTGGATCGCGACGCCGTGGTGCGGCGCGGTCGCCTTGTAGTGCTCGGTCTCGGGGGTGCCGTCCGCGAGCCGGTGCGGGTCGAACATGGTCACCTCGCCGCTGCCGTCGGCGAACAGGACGGTGCGCCCGGCGTGCCGCACCACGTGCCCCGGCTTCGCGGCGGGGAAGGCGGTGTCGGTCAGCTCGCCGTGCACGGCGTCGAGCACTTGGAAGCCGTCCTTGGTGGACACCATGACGTGGTGGTCGTCGCCCGCCGGGTTGAGGCGGTTGAAGCCGTCGAGTTTCACCTCGTCCGCCATCACCAGGGACTTCCCGTCCAGCAGATAGATGCCGCCGTCGTAGGTGACCGCGACGGGATCGGTGATCGCCGCGTGGTCGGAATGTCGCTCCGCATCCGAATCTCCTGCGCCACAGCCGCTCAGGGCCACCGCGGAGGTCAGTATCGCGGACGCGGCCAGGGATCGGGCCGCGCGGGAACGTAACCGCATGTGCTACTCCATTTCTGTTTGTTCGACGAGCTAGGGCGCCGTCAGGCCGCGCACGATGGCCTCGGCGTTGGCGCGCATCATGTCGAGGTAGGTGGGGGCGCCGCCGCCGGGCTCGGTGAGCGATTCCGAGTACAGGGCGATGACCCGCACCCGCAGGCCGGCCTGCTCGGCCAGGACGCGGGCCAGGCGGTCCGGCTGGGAGGAATCGGCGAAGACGGCGGGCACCCCCGCCGCACGGACGGTTTCGGCCAGCCCGGCCAGGTCGGAAGCGCTGGGTGAGGCGAGCGTGGTGCCGCTCGGGACGACCGCGCCGATCACCTCGAATCCGAATCGCTGTGCCAGATAACCGAATACGTGGTGGTTGGTGACCAGCTTGCGCCGGTCCGGGGGCAGCGTTGCGAACTGTTCGGTCATCCACCCGTCGAGCCGGTCCAACTCCGCCAGGTACCGGGCGGTATTGGCCCGCGCGGTGTCGGCGTCGACCCCGGCGATCCCGGCGACCCGGGCGCCGATCACCTCCACCGCGCGGCGCATGCGCGCGGGATCGGTCCAGAAGTGCGGATCCGGCGCGCCGCCTTCCGCACTCCGGAACCGGATCGGGTCCACCTGCTCGCCGACGGAAATCGTTGTCACCCCGGCCTCTTCGGCGGCGTGCACGTGCCGCCGCACGCCCTCCTCCAGACCGAGACCGTTGTGCACCAGCAGCGCGGCGCGTTCGATGCGCGCGGCGGTCTGCGCGGAGATCGCGAACTGGTGCGGATCGGCATTCGGCGGCATCAGCACCGTGACCTCCGCCGTGTCCCCGACGATCGCGCGGGTGACATCGCCGAGAATATTGGTGGTGACGACGATCTCGGGTCCGCCGCCGGCGCGGTCCGCGCAGGCGGGCGCCACGGCCAGCACGAGCAGCGCGATACACGCTCGGATCACGGTTCTCATCGGCCCGTCTCCACCATGTGGTCGGGCGCGATGTCGAGGGCGAAAGTACGTGCGCGACGCAGATTGTCGCGATAGTCGATCTCGTACACCGCGCGGGCGGCGGCGTCGTTGACGTAGGCGCGGCCCGTGTCGATCTGAATCGTCGGCGGCGGCGCGCCGTCCGGGACCGGGGCCGCGAGCAGCGGTGTCCGGGCCGTCTGCGCCCCGGTATTCGGGTCGTGGCCGTGCAGCACGCCGTCGCGGGTCAGGGTGAGCAGGACGCTGCCCTCCCCCGCCGTATTGGCCGCGGCCACCGGACCCGTCTCTACCAGCCGCCATGTGCGCGTGCGGATGTCGAGCACCCAGACGCCGCGCTCACCGGCCCGCGCGACGAGCGTGGTGCTGCCGGGCCGGTGCGTGAACTCGATCGCGCGCTCCGGCTCCGAAACCGGTTGCGGATAGGCAATTTTCACGGCGTCGAACCGCCCTTCGGCAGCGGTGACCAGCATGGCGCCGTCTGCGCAGCCGACAACCAGCCCGCGCCGGGTGACCGCGGAACCCCTTGGTGCAGCGCATGTCTCGGTCAGCGGCGCCACCACCGCCCCGTCCCGGTCGCGGACCTCCGCGCGGCCGGTGCCCTTCGCGACCACGGCGATATGTTCGGCATAGGGCACCGCGACGGCGTCGCCGGTCACACCGCGCTCGGTGATCCGGCCCGCATCCAGCGCGGCCCGGTCCAGCAGGGTGGTCCCGGAATCGGTGACCACGGCGGTGACGACGGGATCGCTGTGCGCCGCGACGAGCCCGCCGCGTGCCAGCGTGCCGACCTCGCGGATCGCGGCCCGGTAGTAGTGCATGTGGTCGCCGTGGTCCACGGTCCACGCGCCGCCGTCGACGATCCGCACCGCCGCGCCGCTCCCGAGATAGGCGAATCGGTCGTCGCCGGAGATCCCGGTCGGGCCCGGGGCCCGGCCGCCGTCGGTGACAGCCCCCTCGATCAGATCGACCACCCGGACCGATCCCCCGGCGTCGGCGGCCACCACCCGGGTCTGCGGCGCGTCGGTTTCCTCCGCGCCTTCCACGTAACCATGCGGAGTCTCCGTGACCGACGCGGAATCGCCTGTGTCCGAACCGCATCCGGCCAGCGGCAGCACGGCGATCAGGGCGCCCAGCAGCGCCAGCGCGTGCGCTCCCGGCATGCGCATCCGGTCGCGCAACCACGCCGCCGCGGCCGAGGCGAAGAACACCGCGACCGCGACCGCCACGATGGTCGCGCCCGCCGCGGTGCCCGCGTGCCAGGACACCAGCAGGCCCACCACTGTCGCGAACCCGCCGAACAGCGCCGCCAGCGCCATGATCACCGGCACCCGGTCGGCCCAGTAGGTCGCCGCCGCCGGTGGCGCGATGAGCAGGCCGAACACCAGCAGGGTGCCCGCGACGTGGAAGGACGCGACGATCGCCAGGGTCAGCAGGCCCAGCAGCGCCACCTGCGCCCACCGCGGCCGCAGGCCCAGGGTGTGCGCCTTGCGCGGATCGAACGCCAGCGCCAGGAACGCCCGGTGCCCCAGCACGGCGATCACCACCGCGACCGCCAGCGCCACGGCGAGATAGCCGAGGTCCCGGTCTCGAATGGCCAACACGTCGCCGAACAGGAACCCGGTCACGTCGACCGCGAAGGACTGCGACCGCGACACGATGATCACACCCGCCGCCAGCATCCCCACGAACACCAACCCGATCCCGGTGTCGGCGGTGAACCGCGGATTGCGTTGCAGCGCAGTGACACCCAGTGCCATCGCCGCCGCGCTGCACGCCGCGCCCACCAGGAGGTTGCCGCCGAGCAGCGAGGCCACCGCCACCCCCGGCAGCATCCCGTGCGCCATCGCGTCACCGAGGAACGCCATACCGCGCACCACCACCCACGTACCGGCCAGCGCGCACACGCAGGACACCAGCAACCCGCCCCACAGCGCTCTCTGCACGAAAGACACCTCGAACGGGGCAAACAGGACATCCATGGCGCCACACTTTATAATGGAAATGATTTTCAATACAAGTTAGGTGATGTAGTGCACGAACGGAAGACCCCGGCGGTCCGGATCGACGCGCTCACGGCCGGGTATCACTCGCGGACCGTGCTGCACGCGATCACCACCGACATCCCCACCGGTCGGGTCACCGCGATCGTCGGCCCCAACGGGTCCGGAAAGTCCACGCTGCTCGGCGTCGTCGCCGGGGTCGTGGCCCCGGCGACCGGAACCGTCGAACGCGGCAGCGACCGGCGACCGGCCTTCGTGGTCCAGCACAGCGCGGTCCCGGCGACCCTCCCCCTCACCGTCCGCGAGACCGTCGCGATGGGCCGCTGGGCACACCGCGGCCCCTGGCGACGCCTCACGCGCGCCGACACCGCCATCGTGCGGGCCTGCATGGAACGCATGGGCATCGCGGACCTGGCCCGCCGCCGACTCACCATCCTCTCCGGCGGCCAGCGGCAGCGCGCCCTCCTCGCCCAGGCCCTGGCGCAGCAATCGGACCTGCTCCTGCTCGACGAACCCACCACCGGACTGGATCCCGAAGCCCAGCAACAGATCTCACACACGCTCCGCGAGCTGACAGCCGACGGGGTCACCGTCGTCCAGGCCACCCACGATCACCGCGAGGCCCTGCGCGCCGACCACTGCCTACAGCTCGACACCGGCCGCCTCGTCGGCGCGGGTGCGCCCGCGGACGTGCTGTTCGGCGAGACATCGGTCCGCGTGAATCCGTGAGGCAGCGACAAATGCGACAGCGACCCTCCGAGGCAACACTGCGCCGTCGACGTCAGACGACCTTGGAGTCGATCAGGAGCTTCCAGATCTCGCCCTGGTCGACGACCTCCACGCCGAGCTTCTCCGCCTTGGTCAGCTTGCTCTCGCCGACGCCCGCGCCGGTGATGAGCAGGTCGGTGTTCGCCGAGACCGACGACGCGGCCGTGGCGCCCGCCTTCTCACACAGGCGCTGGAAGGTCGGGCGCGCCACCTTCTCGCCGGAACGCGGATCGCTGATCGCTCCGGTGATCACCACCGACTTGCCCGCCAGCGGAGCGCCCGCCGCGACGACCGGCGGCAGATCTTCCTCGCGGACGTCCAGGGATACGCCCGCCTCGCGCAGCCGCTGCAGTTCCGGGCGGAGGCGGGTGAGATGCGCCGCCAGGGAGGCGGCGACCTTCGGGCCGATATCCTCCACCGCGACGAGTTTCTCCTCGCCCGCCTCGGCGATCTCCTCTAGGGAGCCGAAACCCGCGCGGGCGAGGCGGGCGGCGGTGCCGTCGGAGGCCATCGGAATGGCCAGGCCGATCAGCGCGCGGCGCAGGCCGACCCCGCGGCTCGCGTCGATCGAGTCGATCATGCGGGTGGCCGAGACCTCGCCGATGCGGTCGAACTCGAGCAGCCGCTCCTTGGTCAACCGGTAGAAGTCCGACGGATGCTCCAGAATGCCCGCCTCCGCCAGGCGTTCGATCCACACCCCGCCGACCGCGTCGATATCGGCGGCCGCCCGCGACGCCCAGTGGATCAGCCTGCGCACCGTCTGCGCGGGGCAGGATACGTTGGTGCAGAACAACTCCCGGCTGTTGCCCTGCTCCGTCACCGGGTGCCCGCACGACGGGCAGGCCGTCGGCGGCACGATCTCGCGCTCGGCCCCCGTGCGCCGGGAGGCGTCGAGCACACCGGCCACGAACGGGATCACATCGCCCGCGCGGCGCACCAGCACGGTGTCGCCGACCTTGATGTCGCGGGCGCGGATCACTTCCTGGTTGGCCAGCGTCGCCCGCGTGACCGTGGTGCCGCCCACGAACACCGGCTCCAGCCACGCGACCGGGACGATCTTGCCCGTCTTGCCGACGTCCCACACCACGTCGGCCAGCAGCGTCGTCTTCTCCTCGGCAGCGAACTTGAACGCCAGCGCGCCGCGCGGGGAACTCGACCGTGTCCCGGCCGCCGCGTAGGCGTCGCGGTCGGCCAGCCGCAGCACCGCGCCGTCGAGGTCGTAGTCGAGATCGTTGCGGCCCTGTTCGATCGCGGTGATCGCCGCCTGCGCCTGCGCGGCGTCGGAGCAGTGCCGCATCCGCGCGCCGGTGATCCGCAGCGCCGCCAGCCCTTCCTCCAGGTCGACCGCGGCCTCGCCGCCCGAGGTGTCCAGGTCGAAGCCGTAGAACTGCAGCCGGCGCTCGGCCACCGTGGCCGGGTCCTTCGCGCGCAGCGTGCCCGCGGCCGCGTTGCGCGGGTTGATCAGCGGTTTGTCCGGATGCGCGGTGTTGTAGGCGGCGAAGGTCGACCGCAGCATCACCGCCTCGCCGCGCACCTCCACTCGGCCCGGGACATCGATCCGCTCCGGAACGCCGTCGACGAGCGCGCGCACCAGCATCGTCACGTCGTCGCCGGTGGTGCCGTCGCCCCGGGTCACCGCGCGCGCCAGCCGCCCCTCCTCGAACACCACCGACAGCGACAAGCCGTCGAGCTTCGGCATCACCACCACGGACTGGCCGGGAAAGCGGTCGAAGAACGCCGCGACCTGCTCGGGCTTGGTCGCCTTCTCGAGCGAGAGCATCGGGCGCGCGTGCCGGATCGGCGCGTGCAGCACGGCGGGCGCGCCGACCTGCTCCAGCGGATTCGGATCCGGCGCGAGCTCCGGGTGCGCCTCGATCAGGCCGCGCAGCTCGTCCTCGATCGCGTCGTACTCCGCGTCGGCTACCAGCGGCGAGCCCCGATAGTAGGCATCGCGCAGCGCCACGATGCGGTCCGCGAGTTCCCGGATGCGTTCCCCAGTTTCCACAGCACAGACGCTACCGACACCCACCGACAACGCGGTGCGGTAGAGCCGATCTCCCCCTGTGCGTTACGGCCCGGCCAGGGCGGCGGTCGTCAGGGTGAGGTGTAGGTCAGGATGTCGGCGACGTCAGCGCGTGGCTGTCGGGCGGGCGCCCGGTCGGCGCCACGCGCCGTCGACCGCGGCGAACGCGGCCGCGGCCAGGATCAGTACGGCCGAAACCAGCAGCGCGACGTCCAGGCCGTGCAGGAATGCCGCCTTTCCGGTGTTCAACACCTCCGACACCTTCGACAGGTATCGCAGATACGGGCCGATGTCGACGCCCTCCGGAATCCGGCCGCGTTCGACGGCCTCGACGGCATCGGGCTGCAATGTGGTCGGCAGCCCCAGTTCGTCCATCCGCGCCCGCAGATCCGAGGTGAGGAACGCGTGCACCAGCGCCCCGAGCACGGCCACACCGACCGCCGAGCCGACCTGGCGCATCGTATTCGTCACCGCGGCGGCCATCCCCGAATGTTGCGCCGGTACCCCGGACAGTACGGCGGATGTCAACGGCACCACGGCGATTCCGAATCCGAGCCCCGCCACCGCCATCGCGGCCGCCAGCGGTCCGTCGTGCAGCGGACCGGACAGGGCGTGACGAGTCAGCAGCACCCCGACGGCGCCGACCACACAGCCGATGACCATCGGCACGCGCGCACCCCGGCGCGCCACCCAGAACCCCGCGGCCAGCGATCCGACCGTGATCGCGGCGGCCATCGGCGCGAAGACCGCGGCCGTTCGCGCGCCCGAATACGATTGCATCACTTGCAGATACAGCGCCGTGAAGAAAAAGATCGAGAAGACGCCGAAGTACACGGCGAAGGCGACCACCAGCGCGCTCCGCACTGCGGGCGGCCGCAGATACCGGAAATCGACCATGGGCGCGCGGGCCCGCGACTCCACGGCGACCAGACCGGCGAGCGCCAGACCGCCGAACACGAACAGCCCGATCACCGAGGGCGCGGAGTAGCCGCGTTCCTCGCCGGAGATCGCGGCGTAGATCACCGATCCGAGAAATGCGGCGCCGAGCGCGAATCCGGCCCAGTCGACCGGCCCGCGCGGCGGATCGGCGCTCTCGGGCACCGACCACAGCGCCGCGACGAGCGCCACCGCCCCGATCACCAGGTTGAACCAGAAGATCGAGCGCCACCCGTACGCGTGCACCAGCACCCCGCCCAGCACCGGCCCGGCCGCGAGCGCCAGTCCCGACACCGCCGCCCACACGCCGACCGCCCGCGCGCGGGCCCGCTCGTCCGGGAAGATGTGCCGCAATATCGACAGGGTCCCCGGTTCCGACGCGGCCGCCCCCAGGCCCATGATCGCGCGACCGGCGATGAGCATCGAGACGCTGCCCGCGACCGCCGCGATCACCGATCCGGCGCAGAAGATCACCAGTCCGACGATCATGACCCGCTTGCGGCCCCACCGGTCACCGAGCGAGCCGCCCGCCAGCATGAGACTGGCGAAGACCACGGTGTAGGCGTTCACCACCCACTGCAGCAGCACCACGTCGGTACCCAGCTCGCGCCGGATATCGCCGAGCGCGACACTGACGACCGTGGTGTCGAGGAAGGTGACGAACAGGACGGTCGTGACCACGGCCAGCGCGACACCCGGACGCGCCGCCGTGCCCGGTGCGTTGTTCACCGATCCACCGGAGCCGTCAGCGTCAGAGCGTGAACGGCGCGGCCGGATTGAACACCACCGGCAACGCCGTCAGCGCCCGGTGGAACGGGCCGGGACGCCATACCAGATCGCCCGCCACCTTCATCTCCGGCAGCCGGTCCATGAGCTGGTCGATCGCGTCGCGCGCGAGGATGCGACCGTACGGCCTGGCGTGCGCGGGGCAGGCGTGCGCGCCGGTGCTGTAGGTCAGGTTCCATCGGCTCTCCACGAATTCACCGGTGTTCATGTCGGGATCGGTGTTGCACGCGGCCATGCTGATGATCACCGGCTGATCCGCCGGCAGCCATTCGTCCTCGATCAGGATCGGCTGGCGAGGATAGGTGATGCAATAGTTCGCCATCGGCGGGTCGGTCGCCAGCCTCTCGTCGAGGGCGTTCTCCGTCGACAAGGGGAGCCGATTGCCCTCGCCGGTGAAGCGAGGATCGGTCAGCATCAGCAGCAGGGTGTTGGCGATGAGGTTCGTGGGAGGTTCCACACCGGCCGCGAACAGCAGCACCAACTGATGCACCATCTCCTCGTCGGTCAGCCCGGCAGAATGCTGGACCAGCCGCGTGGTGATGTCGTCGGCGGGGTGCTCCCGTTTCAGCGTGGTGAGGTCGAGCAGCGCGTCGCCCATGATCGCGTTCACGGTGGCGGTGTCCACCCCGTCGAACATCGCGGCACTGGCCTTGGCGACCTGCTCACCGATTTCCGGTGGACAGCCGAGCACCTGGCAGAAGACCGAGAAGACCACCGGCAGGATGTACTGGTTCAGCACATCGGCGTGCCCGTCGCTGCAGAAGGTGTTGATGATGGGAATGGCCGTGTTCTCCACCATGGACGGCAGCGCGTACGTGTCGATACCCGCCAATGCCTGGTTCAGCGTCTCGCGGTAGCGCGCGTGTTCGGCGCCGCTGGTGCGAATCGCGTTGGGCCGGTACTCGATCATCGGCATGATCGGGATGTCGGCCGGTGCGTTCTGCTGCCACTTGCTCGGATCGGCGGGGAAGTGGTCGGGGTCGTTGAGGATGCGGACCGCGGTTCGGTAGTTGACAACCAGGGTTGCCGGGACTCCCGGCCACATCTCGACCGGCACCAGCGCCCCGTACTTGTTGCGCATCTCGCGGTATGCCCGATGGGGATCGGCCGCGAACTCTTCACTGTAGATCGCGACGCGAGGGCCCTCGTTCGACGGCATTGGACTGGCAGTAGCACCCGGGTGCTGCGGATACACGTAGTCTCCTTGAAATCGGTTGCGGCAGCATAGTACCCAACGCGAACGCCACCGGTGGCCAGCCTGAATACGTCACCCGCGCAGGCCGGGACGCTGTTGGGCGGCATGTTACTGATGGGTTGCCGACTCTGGTTGTAGCGGGAGTGGACTGATCGGGCGCGAAGGCTCTCGCCGCGGTGGGCCGCTGTCGATCTCGGCCGTCGCGGGCGCACGACCGGCTCGCCGGTGGCGGAAGCCCTGTCGTCGCCACGTGGCCCCCTTCGGGTGCAGGACGCGTCTAGCCGGGTGATCGGCACGCTCGCTGAGCCCTCAACTCCGACCAACCGGACGGTACGTGAAAGCCGTTCGACCACAGCCGATCTCCCTGTGACCGAACGGCCCTCAGCATACCCACCAGCAACCGCCGCGTGCAGGCCGAACGAGCCGACCGGCACCGGCGAATTCCGGCCGTCGGCACCTCGCCGACGGCCTGGGGATCATGTACAGGCGCCTCCCGAGCCGGGCCCGCCCGCCCCTATCGAGGGCAGGCCTGGCCGAGCGGTGCGCCGGGCAGGGTCAGCGCCGGAGCGGATCGTGACAGCGTGCGTCCCACGCACCCGGCAAATCCTCGGAAAGTACCGGTGCGGCGAGGATCTCGTCATCGAGGCCGAGAGCATCCAGCAGCGTCGGCAGGTTGTCGGCGAGGCGGTCGATGGCCTCGGGGAGCAGCCCGCTGCGGAGTTGCTGCCGCACGGCCCGCACCGCGGGGATGTCCAGCAGCCCGTGGGTGAGGTACCAGGTGGCGTGTTCGTTGATCTGATCCAGTGCGAAAACGTCACGCACAGCGGCGATTTCGGGATGGTCGGCGGCGTATCGGTCGAGCAGTCGCAGGGCTTGGTCGGCGCAGTAGGCCCCCGCGAGGTCGAGCGCGTCCGGAATGACCCCCAGTCGGGCCTCCAGTGCCGGGTCACCCAGCAGCGGCTGCGCTTCCTGCGCGATCGTCAGCGCGCGGGCATGCAGTAACCGCGCGCGGTCCGCCGGATCGGCCGGATCGTGCGGGGTGGGCTGGGGCGCCGGTATCCCGGCATACTGTTTGGCCAGAACGCGCCCCGCCACGGACCCGAGGACGTAGGTGTCGCCCTCGCCGGTGATGGCCGCGTGGCAGACCCCGATGTAGGGAGCGACCCGGTTCGCGCTGAACATCCCCTGCGCGGCCATCTTCTGGCGGGCATGGGTCACGGCGGCCAGGGCATGCTCCTGGATGAAATGCTTTGCGAGCATGACCGATACGACGGTGTCGCGTTCGGTGGGATCGCTGTGCGCGAGGTCGGTCTTGATCGCGTTGCCGTAGATGGTGCGCGCGATGGTGCCCGCCAGGTCGGTGAGCAGGGTGTCACGCACGTGCGGGATGTCGAACATCAGCGGCCGGTCGACCGGCGTCAGCGGCACCGTCCGTTTCCTGGCGTAGCTCAGCGCGATGTAGAGCGACGCGCGGGCCGCGGCGTTGAGGCAGGACGACAGCGCCAACCGCCCGACGGTCAGCTGGCTGATGGCCGAGGCGAACGCCCGCTTCCGGCTGTTCTCGTCGCGCCAGGTCAGTACGCCCGCGTCGTCGATGGTGGCGAGATCGTTGCTCAGCCAGGCGCTTCGCTCGACCCGCAGGTTGTCGAAGGAGATGACCGAGTTGTCCATGATGACCAGCGGCTGATGGTCGAGCTGGGTGATCGTGACGCCGGGGGCGGGGTCGCCGTTGGTGTCGCGCAGCCGCGCCGTGAACAGATGCACGCCCTGGTCGACGCCCGCCGTATCGATGTACCGGGCGCCGATGACGCAGACCCGGGCGACCGGGATGCCGACGCTGGGCATGAACTTCCGGGCGCGCGGATTCGGGGTGTTGAGTACGAACCCGTCCCCGTCCCAGGTGGCGGTGGTCTGCATGAACTGGATGTTGGAGCCGCATCCGTACTCGGTCAGCAGCATGACGCCGATGCTGGACCCGTCGTCGAGGTCGTGCAGATACGGTGCGGCGGAGTCGGGATCGGTCAGGGTGGCCAGGCTGCCCGAGGCCAGGTTGTAGTGGCCGGAGATGAGCGGAATCAGGTCGGTCGCCAGCACCGCCGACCAGTCGAAGACCGCGAACAGGCGGGGCAGATCCGTCGCTATATCGCGCGTGCTGCCGATCTCCTTGACCAGATACCGCAGGTGCGCGTAGGCGTTCTCGCGCCGTTGTTCCTGACTCTGTTGTTCGGTGACGGTGAAGTCCGGGTTGGTCAGAACCTGCTGCAGTTGCCGGTGGAACTCCACGTTGCCGTGCCGCAGCACCTCCGCCAGCGATGTGTCCCCTGTGTACCCGTGCGTGGTCATAACCGCCTCCTACTCATTTCCGATCCCATCGGGCCTGGGTCACCCGATAGGCATGCCGAGGCCATCGCTGCGCAGCTTCGATCTACCGGGACGCCGTCGTGACCGCAGGCTGACGCGGACACCGCCGGGGATCAGGTCGAAGGGAGCTGGAGGATCACCTGTCAAAGCTCAATGCACCACTCACCTTCGCGTGAAGTTCGTTCCGCTGCTCTGCCCGCTCCCGGACGCCGCGCGCTATGCGGATGGAGTCGTCGCGGGCCGATCCAGGCCTTCGGATAATCGCGGGACCACGTCCGACGATCCTTCGGCACGGCCGCCCGTTGCATGCTCGGCAGCGGCAGGCGCGCGGTTCGAATCGGACGGGCAGCGGCGTGCGCCTGCTACCGAGCCGACGGTACGGTCGCGCCGATCCGCGACATCGGCGATGTCGCAATGTTGCGTTCGATCGACTGTGACCACGAATTGTAGTGTCGCACAATCCGGCATTCGGTTCATGTGGAACGATCCAGACATCCGGTTGTTTTCACACCGGGCTTCGGACTTGGTGGTAGTGGGCGCAGCCCGGATCGATCGGCGGGCACGGGCCGACGCCGAATCGATTCCCACACCACCGAGGCTCATGGTCACACATCCCGGGCAGTCGGCAATGCCTTGTTCCCCCTTGGTATTTGAACACATCCGCCCAGCTCGCGCCCCCGAGCGACACGAACGAACAAGGACCACATGGCGTTCGGGGTACGGTGCCCATCACTGTCCCGGCGCACCACTGGCCCGACTCGAGGCGCAGGTGGCGCTGCCCATGCTCTTCGAGCGGTTCCCCCACATGAAACTCGCCGTCGCAGCCGACGAGTTGGGCACCGCACCCGGATTCATCGCCAACGGGTACGACCGTATGCCGGTGCTCCTGAAATAGTCGAAGTAGTCCTCATCCGAGGCCCGGGGTTCCCGGCCCGAGTCGAGGGGGCGTGACGGCGCCGTCCATGACCTCGGTCCACCAATGCTCGAGGCCGCTGGGGACGGGCCAGTGGACGACGGGCGAGGCGCTGCAGTGGTCCGGTTCGGGGGTGTGATCAGCGGGTGGGATGGTGGCAGTCGTCATCGTGCTGTGGTGTGGTCGAGGGTTGAGCGGGGTGGTGGCCGTGGTCGGCCACCACCCCTGATTGTCGCGAGAACTCTTCTGTGCGAGCATGTTTCGTGTCGTCTTCGCTGGTCCGCCGGGGGCATCACCTCGCTTTCACGACTCTGCCTGCGGTCCTTGACCTGCGACAGGGTCGCCTCAGGCGTTGAGCGCCTCACGGTCGTTGCCGGACTGTTCGTCCAGGGCTCGGTGCCGGTCGTGGCGGGTGATCTCGATCTTGCGCGGCTTGGCCTTCTCCGCCACGGGGATGACCAGGCGTAGCACTCCGTCGCGGTAGTCGGCGCGGATGGCGTCGGTATCGAGGTTCTCCCCCAGGAACAACTGACGGGAGAACACGCCGCGGGTGCGTTCCGCGGCGATCATCGCCCGGTCCGGGTCCAGCTGCGGGCGCGACGCCCGCACGGTCACCACGTTGCGCTCGATATCGAGGTCCAGCGACTCCGGATCGATACCGGGTAGATCGAGCTCCACGAAGAACTCGTCACCTTCGCGCCACGCGTCCATGGGCATCACCACCGGGCGCGCCGGCGTGCCGAACACCTGCTGCGTCAAGCGATCCAGGTCTCGCAACGGATCGGTGCGCATCAACATGGTCGCCACCTCCCTGCTCACTCCATTCTCAATCGAAGGGGATCAGATAACCTCTGTCATCTGACTTAGATTTGTTTTAGCACTCTACCCAATAGAGTGCAAGCATGCCACCGAGGTAATCTGAAACGACGAGAGAGGGGATCGATGCCACCAGATCGACGCGACCACCACGCGACCGACCACCGGCCCGGCCCGGGGCAGGCGGTGTACGGGATATCGGTGGCGGCCGAACTGGCCGGAATGGGAACGCATTCGCTGCGCCTGTACGAGCAGCACGGTCTGCTCACTCCGGCCCGCAGCGCGGGCGGCACCCGCCGCTACAGCGACGACGACCTGGCTCGCCTGGCGCGGATCGCGGCCCTGGCCGGGCAGGGGATCAACCTCGCGGCGATCGCGCGCATCCTCGACCTGGAGGACGCCAACACCGAATTGCGCGACACCAACGCCGCGCTCACCGCCGAGCGGGACCGGCTCCGCGGCCACCACATCCGGACGCCAAAGGGCCGTTGAGGCTCGGCAGACCTGGCCAGGCAGGAAAACCGAAGGCCGTACCCAATACCTCGCGCGCTCCCGGGCGCCACTACTTGTGTGGTTTGGGCGGTTTGCCGCGGCCGCCGTTGCCGTGCCCGTTGCCGTGTTTGTTGCCTTCCGGTTTCGGGATGTCGATGATCGGTTGGCGGGCGGGCGGATTCGGGTCGTCGACGGCCGGGTAATCCGCGGCCGCATCGACTGTGCCGCTCCCCTGACCGATGTCGCCGCCCTGGACGGCGGCCGCGGCGGTCGGTGGCGGCGCCGTGGTCGAGGGGCCGGATTCGCGCGGCGCGGGGACGGGTACGGCGATCGATGGCGGGCCGGACGGACCCGTGGGCTCACCGATCCACAGTATCGCGCCGATCGTCGCGGCCAGCGCGCCGAAGGCGACCGTGGCGGCCGCCGGAGCCGGTAGTCGCCGGAGCGCGGAGGACCCGGAGGGCACCGCGGTCCCGGCCGGCGGCGCATCGACGGCGGCGCGGGCGGCGCGGCCCAGTTCGCCCGCGCTGGGCCAGCGCCGACTCGGATCCTTCGCCATGCCGCGCGCCACGACATCGTCCAGCACGGCGGGGATGGCCGGATCGGCCGCACTCGGGCGGGGCGGTGCGGCCGACAGGTGCGCACGCAACTGCCGGGCGGAATCGATATCGCCGAAAGGCCTTTGCCCCGTGAGGCATTCGACGAGCACACAGGCCAGTGAGTACTGGTCGGACCGGGCGTCGGCGACCCCGTCGAACCGTTCCGGCGCCATATAGGCCATGGTGCCGACCACATCACCGGTGGCTGTGATCGAGGGCTGGTCGCCTCGATTGGCGGTGCCGAAGTCGATCAGGTAGACGAACCCACTGCCATCCACCATGATGTTGGACGGCTTGACGTCGCGATGCACCAGCCCGGCCCGATGCACGGCATCGAGAGCGGTGGCGGTCTGCGCGATGACATCCACCGCCCTCGCCGCGGGCATCGGCCCTCGCAGCCGCAGCAGCTCCGCGACCGAGGCGCCCTCGATGTACTGCATATCCAGATAGAGACGGCCATCGATTTCACCGAACGCGTGAATCGGTACCAGGTGCGACCCTCGCGCCTGAGCCGCCATGCGCGCCTCTCGCGTGAACCGCTGCCGATACGTCGCATCGACCGCGAGCGGCGCGGCCAGTACCTTCAACGCCACGTCACGACCGTGCACGGTGTCGTGCGCCAGCCAGACCGAGCCCGTGCCGCCCACCCCGAGCAATCTGTCCAGCCGGTAGTGCCCCAGCCACTTCCCGTCCCCCGAAGCCGTTGCACCCGTTGCCCGCTCGAACATCGCGACATAGTAGAGCGGGAACCCGAATCCCACTCATTGTGAAATCGAAGTGAGTCGCACCACGGCTACAGAGACGGCATCAGGTTCGAAACCCGTTCGAGGCGAATACATCCGGTATCAAGCACCATCGGTGCGGTGTAGATGAGATTCGACGCGACGCTCGCATGCTCCTACGGGGTGCGGGTGACTCGGGACTCGCCGAACGTCATCGCGCGGACACGGTGCACGCCGTGGTCAGGTGGTGGGGGGTGGCCGGATGACCGTGAGTGGCGGTACGGGGAGCCGGTTGCCCGCGGCGTCACGGAACTCCTCGACAGCCAGATATGACATGTCGTCGAGGGTTTCGACAGCGTTGCTGCCGACGGTGCCATAGACGTCACGCTGCATCCCGGCTTGGTGCAGGGGTTCGGCGATCTGTTCGAGCTGGCTGCGGTTGTCGCCGGGACCCGGCAATGCGCCGTCACATGTCAGCATGACCAGTGGGCTCTCGGGGTTCGCTTGTGCTGCCCGATGGAAGTGACGATTGGCGAGGAGTACGTTTCCGAAGGTCCGGCCGTCCACCTGCACCTCGATCCACCTCGGTCGGAGCCTGGACCCGGTGTTGATTTTGATGCTGACCGAATCAACGCTGCCGTGCGCGTGCACGTAGACGGGAACACGCGTCGGGTTGCCGGAATCGAACCAGGGCGCCGGTCCGGATTCTCCGACGATCCAGGGCTCGGTGCGCTCGGTGCGGTGCATGGGGAACAGGATCTCGTCGCTGGAGCGGTAGCGCGCGCCGGCGAAACGTCGCAGCGTCTCGATGTCGCCTGGTTCGGTTGGGCCGTCGGCGTCCTTGGTCGGGAAAGACACTCCGATGGCTCTGCCGCGGGAGTCCCGGAGCGGAACGTTCTTCACGTCCCGGGCCGAGAAGTCGTGGTCGTTGCCGGAGGAATCGCGGCCGCGGAGCATCCCGCTCGGCGGTGGCGCCGACGGGCCGCCGGGGTGGGTGTTCACGCGGGAGATCGTCCGGCCCGCAACCTGATCGGCCGACGCCTTGTTGTCGACGGCGGCACGAAGTCCACGTCCGGTTCGGGTCAGTTCATCGCTCAACGCGCGGGTGCCGCGGCCGACCAGTTCATCGATCCGATGAAAGATCCGGCCCAGTGCCGCATGCATCTACCCGGCCTCCGTGCGTCGGCACACCGCAACCTCATCAGGCTTCGCGCAGCACATCGGTAACCAGACGGAACTGCGCGGGCGCTCCCGGGTTGAGAAGAACATCCGCACCGACCGGGACGACCGCCGGAAGCTCGCTGCCCGGCACCGTCCGCCAGCGGTCCACCTCGACACGGGCCTTGTGCAACTCGGCCGTCACCACGGGCACGCAGGCGACGCCGTCGGGCGCCTCCCCGATCACCGGCACACCGGCACTGTCGCAACCGATCTGCAGCAGTGAGTCCCGCACGCACGCGATCAGTTCCTCGGCCAGCGAGTCGCCGGTCGCGATCAGCCGCAGCACGGCGTCGGTCGGGTCGGTGGGTGTCGATGCGGCCCGGGGTCGGTACGTCGGATTCGGCTGGAAGAGGCCGGGGCTCCCGCTGTCATCCAGCAGCCATCCCCCGACGATGAGGTCGGGAGCGGGGCGAGCCCGCGGTGTAGCCGCAACCCAGGATGGATCGAGCAGGACCATCCAGTTGTCCAACCGGATCATGCCTGTCGGCGGCTCGTGCATAGGACCTCCCGGGACTGGCGGCTCGACAGGTAGCGATTGCCGAGCCCTGAGCGGCGACCACGTCGGGACGCGAGTGTCCGGCGAGTTCGGTCTGCGACGTCAGCCACCGCTCGTTGCAAATAGTATTGCAGAAAGAACCTTCTTGCTTAGTTCGTTTGCAGAATTGCCGCCGCCACGGCAGCCAGCTTGTTCTCATCGGGTCGGTGAAGGAAGCCGAAGAGCCCCTACCCCGGTACGACTTCGATGTCACGACCTACCGCGCGGGTAGCCGAGAGGCTCACCGCGTAGCGGACGTCGCAGCAGGTCATGGCGCTGACCGCAGATTTCGGCAACGGCCTGGAGTAGTGTTCCCGGTTGCGACCGCTATCGCTGGAAGGTTCGAACCCGAGACGTGCAACCCATAGACATCATCACGACCGCCGTGGCCGCCGGGGCCGCCGGACAGCCCGGCACCACCACGCCGGCTGTAATCGACGCCTACGGCGCCTTGCGGGCCGCTATCGATCAGCGTTATCCCGGAATCGAGCTGCGGGAGGTAGCGGCGGCTCCGGATTCGGCCGTCGCCCGCGCCGACCTGGCTGCCGCCCTCGCCGCACACCACGCCGAGGCGGATTCCGAATTGCTCTACACCGCACAGCAATTCGTCGATACCGCGCTCTCCAACCCGGCCGCGGATCGCACCACCGCGATCCTGTACGAGGTGCTGTTCGCCGGTGCCGAGCAGACGCAGGGCGCCGACAATCCGGACACTCTGATGATCCGGCACGAGCTGGCCCAGACCTATCACTCTCTCGGTGAGATCGACCGGGCCATAGCGCATTTCGTCCCGACGCTGGCCGGCCGTGAACGCGTGCTCGGTCCCGGCGACGAACTCACCATCACGACCCGCACGTGCCTCGCGAACTGTTATCGGGAGATCGGGCGGGTCGATGACGCGATCCCGCTCGATGAGGCCGTCCTCGCCGCTCGGGAACGATATTTCGGTCCCGCTCACGCCAACCCGGTCGCCTATCGAGACTTCCTCGCCGACGCCTACGAATCGGCCGATCGGTACACCCAGGCCCTCGCATTGCGCGAAACCAATCTGCTGATGCGCCGTCGAGAACTCGGGGACGACCACCCCGACACGCTTATGACGCACCGGCGTATCGCGCGCACCTACGAATTGGCCGGGCGCATCGCGGAGGCGGTCACCACCCATGAGACCGCCCTGGCCGAACATGAACGCGTACTCGGCGCGGCGCACCAGCACACCATCCTCGTCCGCTACACCCTGGCGCGTGCCTACCGCTCGGCCGGACGATTCGACGATTCGATCGCGTCGCATACCGCCGCGATCGAGGAGTACACCCGGTTGACCGGGCCGGACCATCCCGATCCGCTCGCCATGCGCAACAGCCTGGCGGGCGTCTACGAAGACGCCGGTCGGATCGATGACGCCGCAACCACTTACGAGCGCGTGCTGGTCGACTCCGAACGCATCTACGGCGCCGAGCACGACCTGACGGAACGGGTGCGCGCCCGACTCCGCCAACTCCTCCGATCGGCGCACGGCGGTGCGGCCGCCCCGGATACCGACCTCGAGGGCCTCACCCAACAGCTCGGCAATCGGCTGGTCAACCTGATCGGTGAAACCGGCTGGCGCCGAATAGATCTGATCGCGCGATCGGCCGGGCGGGCCCATGACCTGTCGCTGACGGTACTCCCCGACAATGGTCCGGCCGCCGCGCTCGCGCCGCCGACCGGACTCGCGCCGCTGCTCGAAGCGATCAAGATCGCCCACTACCGGCGCGATCCCGAGCGCGGCGCCTGGTTGTCCGCCAGATTCCTCATCGACTCCACCGGTCCGTTCTTCCGTTCGTACAACACCGATTACGAACCGGACTGGCCGTTCGCCATCGAGGACGCGCACTACATCGACGAACTCGAGGCGTTCCCGCGCGAACTCGAGTACACCCCGGAATGGCTGCTGGACCGGCTGCCGAAATGGCAGGGGCGGTCCCGGCACACCGACTCCGACATCACCGAGCACATACCGCTGAATGTGCAGCTCGTCGGAATGGTGTTCGACAGTTACCGCGATCATCTGCTGCACCGGTTACCCATCGATTGGCAGCAGCTGTTCGTCGAATTCCGGTCGGTCGGGGAGTACGTGGAGACGCGGGCGAACATCATCACCGTGTACGGTCAGTCGATCGAATGGCAACCTCCGCAGGCGGTCTCGTTCTTCAGCGAGCTGCGCCGCGATATGTACACGCCGTGGGAGGGAACGTGGACCGCCATCAAGTTTCACCTCGTGGTGAACGGTAAGTACAACGCGGAATACGACTGGGACAACGAGCCCGACTGGGACCATCGACCCGACCCGGACCATTTCCGGCAGGAGATGCAAATGTTCCCGCGCAGCGAACAGCACATTCCCGATTGGCTCCGGGCTCGACTCGATCGAGGTTGACCGCTTACGCGGCGGCGCTGGCGGCCCAGGCTTCCTCCACGAAATCCAGCTGTCGAGGCACGAGGCGTCCGGGACCGGTCCCGGGCATCCGTACGTACTGTCGCTTGTCGGTTGGTACAGGCGGGTACGACCTCGGGCGAGGTGGAATCGGTGGTGGACGCGGCGGTGACCCGGCTGCGGGAGGTTGCCGGGCCGGATCTGTATCGGCGCAATGCTTTCCGGGTGACGGGAGTCGCGACCGATGCCGGTCGATCGGCTGTGCGGCAGCGTCGGCAGTTGGTGGTGGCGGCAGTCGCCGCGGGTGCCGATATCGATCTCGGGCACGGGCAGGTTGTCAACGAGCCGCAGGTGCGCGCGGCATTCGATGTGCTCCTGGGTGATTCGCGGCGACGGCTGGCCGATGAGGTGTTCTGGGTGTGGGGTCGGTCGGAACAGATATGCGGCTGCGCGCCGCGCGTTCATCGCGATCACGACGCGGCGGTCCGCGCGCACAGCACCGCGCTGGATGCGGAGGCCGACCCGGAGGCGCCGGCCGCGCGGGTGGCAGAGCTGTGGTCGAGGGCCGCGCGGCATTGGCGGCAGGCGCTGCGGCGCACGGATTTCTGGGAGCATCTGCGGTATCGCGCCGACGCGCTGGACGATCGCGCACTCGATCATTCGACGGTCGAGGCGCTGCGCGACACGGTCCCGGCGACGCTGGTGAAACCGCTTGTCGAGTTGGCGCTGTCGGCACCGGATCCGGCGCGGCTGATCGGCATCGCCCGGGACTGGCCGGTTCCCGAGCGGGTCGTGGACGATCTGCTGGAACAGGCGACCGAACCGCTGTACGGGCGGCTGGACACAGTGCTGGACGAGGCGTTCGGGCTGCTTCGGGAGAACGAGTTCGCCGCCGCGGCAACCGGTGCGGGGGATATGGCACACGACCTTCGGAGGTTGGAGATCCTGGTGCCCGCGGAGCGGTTCCGCCGGACGGGGGCCCTGCGCGATCAGACGGCCGTCATACTCAACAACTGTGCCCTGGCTGTCCTGGACGGGCAGGACGAGACGCTGCTGGACCGGGCCGAGGGCTGGATGCTGACTGCCCTCGAACTGGTCGTCGACGCGGAGATCCGGCACGCCATCACCCAGAATCTCGCCCCCGTGCGTCAGCGGGCCGAGTCGCGGCGGCTCATCGAGCGGCAACGCGCCGAACGCCGACGGCGAGCGCAGCAGCGTCGTGCGGAATGGCGGCAGGAATTCGAGGCGATCGAGCAGGAACGCCGTCAGCGGGCCGAGCGGCGGCGGGAGCTGTGGGCCCGGTTTCGCCAGCGGTGGGCGCGATCATCGTCTCCCGGGCCCGCGCTCTCGGGCCTGCGCGCGAATCTCTACCTCCTGAGTATCTCGGCGATAGGGGCGCGGCGCGCGTTGATTACGGTGATCGCGGGCGTGGTTTTCACGCTGGGTGTGGTGGTCGTGGCGGCGTGGCAGGCGGGCAGCGAGCCGGAGACGGCGACGGTGTGGGCGGAGCACGCGTCAGCCAACGCTGCGGTGGGCCGGTGTATCGGCGCCGAGACCGACTGGTCGGCGACGAAGACGACGGTGCGCGTGGCCGATTGCGGTCGGCCGCACTGGGGTGAGGTGCTCGGGTATCCGCAGCTCGCATCGTCACCGTCGCCGTATCCCGGGGATGACCAGGTCGTGGCGCTGGCACGATTCGAGTGCGGGCTGCGGTTGTCGGCGCAGGGCCTGTCCGCGGCGGTATTCGAGAGTTCGCGCATCGACCCCGATGCGCGGGTGTGGAACACCGGCGCCACGCACTTCGAGAACTACGCGACGTGCGTTGTGCACCGTCGCGACGACGCGCCGATCTCCGGCGGGCAACTGGTGGATCCCGCTCGGCGACTACCCGCCTATGTGCGGATGAGCCTGTTCGCCGATTCGATCGCCCTGAACCCGCCCGTGGGTAGCTGCGTCGCCGAGGAGCGTGAGTTCAGCGCCTCGGTGAAGGACGTCGCCATGGTGGACTGCGATGTCGCGCACTGGGCCGAAGTGGTGGGTTATCCGGTGCTGTACGAGCCGGGCACGCCCTGGCCCGGCGATACCGCGACACAGGACGCGGCGAGTGCCGCCTGCACCCGAACCAGGTCCGTGCCGAAAGACTTTCAACTACACGTGATCTCGCCCGCGGGCGACTGGTGGAACCACCCCGGATCGCGCAAGTACGCCACGTGCCTGGCGCGGCGTGTCGATGGAAAACCGTTTGTCGGAGGTGTGCGGTGAGCTGGCTGGGTCGAATCGGACAGGACCTGCGGCAGCGGCGCTACCATCGCGCCTTCCGGATCGCACCGCCGGAGTGGGACGAACGCGGCCGCGACCGACTGCGGCTGCTGCTGGCAGACATCGGTTCCGCCGGGCCTGCCCCGGAGCCGCCGCCCGCGCTCATCGATGAGCGGTCCCTCGCCGAGGCCGCGACGAGTCTGTGGCGTGCCGAGCGCAAACTGCGCGGGGACGGCGGGGATGCCGCTGCGCGTTCCCGCCAGGCACGGCGTTACCTGGACCGCTGCCGACAGGCGCTGACCGGCGCCGAGCTGACGGTGTACGACCATGACGGCGACCTGTTCCACCCCGGCCGTTCGCTGGAGGTGCTCGCGTTCCAAGACGATCAGGCGCTGCGGGCGGAAACCGTTATCCAAACCGTCCGTCCCACAGTCTATTTCCGCGACAGGCGAATCCAGACCGGGCAGGTGATCGTCGGCTGCCCGACGGAGGAAGTATCCGGCACGACCGAGGCGAATCGAGGAATCCATGAGTGACCCCGCACCCAGCAGCGACACCATCGATGTCGGGATCGATCTGGGCACCACCAACAGCGCCGTGGCGGTCGCGGCGGACGGTGCTGCCGCCGTGGTCAAGAACAACGAGAACATCGACGTCACACCGTCGGCGGTGTGGATTCCGCGCCCCGATCTGGTGTACGTCGGGGACCGGGCGCGCAAACGGGCCGAATCCGATCCGCAGAATACGGCCGCCGAGTTCAAGCAGATGATGGGCTACGAGGGGGCCTCGTGGAATTTCGCCAAAGCCGGGATCACGATGACACCGCAGCAGCTGTCGGCGGAGATCCTGAAAACGTTGCGGCAGAACGTCGCTCGCGCACAAGGAAGCGCACCGGATGTCGCGGTGATCACCGTTCCGGCGGCATTCGCCCTCAACCAGCGCAACGCCACTCTGCACGCGGCCGAACTCGCCGGTCTGGGCCGAGGCTGTCCCTTGGTACAGGAACCGACCGCGGCCGCGTTCGCCTACGCCCTGAACGAAGGCACCGGTCGCGGGTACTGGCTGGTCTTCGACTTCGGCGGCGGCACCTTCGACGCCGCGGTGGTGGACCGTAGCGACGAGGAACTGCGGGTGCTGACCCATGCCGGTGACCGGAGCCTGGGCGGCAAGGACATCGATTGGGCGGTGGTCGAGCACATCCTCGCCCCGGCCACGGCGCGTCGATTCGGACTCCGCGACCTCGATCGTGGCGATCGCCGGTTCAGCGGCGTCTTCGGCAGCCTGAAATCCCTGGCCGAGCAGGCGAAAATAGATCTGTCCCAGCATGATTCGACCGACCTGCTGGCCGAGCTCAATATCGACGGCAGACTCCACGGTCGCGAGGAGATGCTCGACATCACTCTGCGGCGAGACGAACTCGACGCGCTCGCCGAGCCGTTCTACACCCGCGCGATCAACCTCGCGCGCACCGCGATCGCCGATGCCGCGCTCCACGCCGGACAGATCGACCGCGTCCTGCTGGTCGGCGGGACCACGCTGTCGCCCGGACTGCGCGAACGGCTGGCCGACCCACGGCACGGCCTCGGTATCGACCTGGATTTCAGCGTGGACCCGACCACCGTGGTCGCGCGCGGCGCGGCCCTGTTCGCCGCCACCCTCCGGCGTCCCCGCCGGGCCACACCCGCGGCAACGGCAGGAAGCTTCGTCCTCGAACTCACCCACGAACCGACGGTGACCACCACGACCGCGGTCATCGCCGGGCGGGTGCGTGGCACGGCAGCCGACGGCTGGCCCGGATACTCGGTGGCGCTGAGCAACTCCGACTCGGCGGTGCCGTTCCGGTCGGCGCGAATCCCGTTGAACGACAACGGCGCCTTCAGCACGATGGTCGATCTCGACACGCACCGGACATCGCGGTTCCGAATCGAACTCACCGACGCCACCGGCACACCCTGTGCGCTCGCACCGGACACGTTCACGCTGACCCATCGCGCCGGTCCGGAGCTCGGCGGTGTCCGTCTCGCCGATTCGCTGGGCGTGCAACGCGCCGACGAGGGATTCACGGTGCTGCTGCGCAAAGGCGCGACACTGCCCGCCACCGTGCACAAACCGTTCAAGACCTCCGATGCGCTACGTCGCGCCGATCTCGACAGCGTGTTGCGGATCCCGATCGCCGAGGGTGACCGCGGCCGAGGGGAACGCAACCGGCGGGTGGGTGTGCTGGAGATCCGTTCCGCCGATATCCGTGTCGATCTGCCCGCGGGCAGCGAGGTGGACGTCACCTTCGAGGTGAACGAGTCGGGCATGGTCACCGCCGTGGCCGACCTGCCGGGCGCCGATCTCCAAGTCGAGGCCGTCATCGATCTCACCGCGCTCGCCCCGGCCACGCATCAGGATCTGCTCGATCAGCTGCGCGAGGCCGAACAACGACTCTCCGTACTGCCCGACCGATCCCGGATGCCGTCGCAAGCCGCGCAGGTGCGCGGTCGAATCGACGACGAGAATACCGTCGCCGCTGCGCGGGACAAGGTCGAGGCGGCGGCCGCCGATCCCGCCGCCGCGGTCGCCGCCGAGGACCGGCTCCGAGACCTGCACGCCGCGCTCGACGACATCGCCGATGCGCTTGCCGTCCCCGAACTCGTCCGCGACCTGGACACCACCCTCGCCGACATCTCGACGCTGATCGATCAGACGGGCACCACCGATGACCGCCGCACCTACACCGAGCTGCGGGCACGCGCCGACGAGGCCACGCGGGCACGCGATTCGGTCGCCCTGCGCCGCCAGCTCGACCGCGCCGGCGAATTCCTGGTCGATCTGCTGCGACGGCAGCCGGAGTTCCCGATGCTGGTATTCAACGCACTGCAGGACCGGCTCCGAACGACGCCTACCGCCGGGCCGCTGCTGCGCGAGGGCGGCCGGGCGGCGGACCGCGGTGACATGCCGGCGCTGATGTCGGTCAACCATCGCCTGCGGCAGCTGCTGCCAGCGGACATCCGCACCAGTTCGATAGGGATCCTCGAATGACGACCGCCCACGCCGTGGTGAACCTGCGGCTGACAATCAACCGCGCCGCCGCGACCGCCCGCGACGGCGACCTCGACCACGCCGCGCAACTGCTCGACGGCCTCGACGACCACGCCGCCGCCGACGTCACCGTCCTCGACCTGCGCGCCCGCATCCACGCTCAAAACGGAGACCTCGCGGCCGCCGACCGCTGCTGGGCGCGAGTGCTGAACACGGCACCCGATCACGCGCCCGCCCGCACCGGCCGCGCCCTCATCTCTCGAATCACCCAGGGCCGCAAGTCGATCCGGCCCCGAGTACAACCACGCCCGGCCATCGCCGCTGTCACTGTCGCCATCGTCGCGGCGGCCGGCGCCTGGGTACTCACCGCGGACGGGCCGACGCAGACCCGCGCCGTCTCCGCGGCCTTGGCCCCGGCCCCGGACCTGGCGCCCGGCAGCCGCACCGACCACGATCTCGACACGATCATCGCGGCGACGACCCTAGCCGGCGTCACGCCCCATCGCCGCGGCGGCGATGTCGAGGCGATCCTCGACGCCGGCGCCTTCGAATCCGACACAGCGATCACCACGACCGCAGCGAACCTGCTCACCGAGATCGGATCACGCACGGCCGCACTGCCGGTGAGCATCACGGTGACCGGACATACGGTCGCCGTCGCGGGCGGCCCGCAGACAGGAGGCTCGACCGTCGCCTGGGAGCGCGCCGCCGTCGCCGCCACCTACCTCGCCCAGGGCAGTGGACGGCCGCTCACGGCGTTCACCCTGACCAGTGCCGACCAACGCGACGCACCGCATCCGGATCCCGCCCGCAACCGCACCGTCACAGTTCTGCTGAGACCGACACCGTAACGGGAGTGGAACGCGGTGCCGCTCCACGACGGTCCGGGAGATCACCTCGTCGAATCGCACATCGAAACCGTCGGCGGCCTGCGGCCTTCTCGGCAGCTCACCAGTCCGGGAGATCAGGTCGAGGATCTGTTGCCGCTGGCCGATCAACCGTTGGTCCAGGCGGGTAAGTCGCGGCAGGTGCGCCCGAACTACCTCGCCGATGCGATCGAAAGCGCTACCGGGCAGGCGTTCTCGATCTGATCGGTCTCGGCGTGAGCGAGGGCAACCTGGGACGCACACGGCCTGCTGAGGATCGGTCCGAGCGGTCGCGCGCTCCGTGTATCCACTGGGTCGTCGCTGCCGCGGACGAGGCGACCGCAACGACCGCGGCGGCCAGTGCCCATGACGTGAGACCGGCGTTGGCGTAGGACATCCGCTGACTACCCGGTAGTGCGTATGTACTGGTGCCGAAGTAGTCGCTCATCAGCCAGCCGATCTGACCGCCGAGGCCGCCGCTCAACCCGACCATGGCCTTGACCTCGGGAGCCTTGCTGTTCAGGTAGATCAGGGTTGTGAGCGCCGAAACCGACGTCGCCCCGGCGGAAATCGTCACCAGGCGGGCCAGCGGCGCCGTACGGAGCCGCAGATTGACCAGTGTGACGAGAAGCGTGTGGGTACCGGCGGCGGCGGTGAGGATGCCCCAATACCCGTGCACCCTCGCGAGATCCGGCGGCGAGTGCGCCCAGGAGTTCATGAAGAGGGTGGTCGCGTCCATGCGACCGAAGGCGTCGATCCGAACCTTGCCGTCGAATCCCCCTGCGATCAACCACGGCTCGAACAGCAACGCGAGTACGGCCGCGCTTCCCACCGCGGCGCCAAGGTAGCCCCACTGCCCGGCCAGTGCCGACCGGATGGCCCGCCACGCGGCGCGTAATCCGGGCCTCCCGCGCCCGGCGTTGCCGTGCGCCGCCACCGGACTGTGCCGAAACTTGTTCTCCTGCCAGGGCGTTGGCTGCACGATCATGCTCACTTCGTCGAGGGGAGCCAGGAGGGATCCCGACGGCGGAGACTCGGTGCGGCGCGGCCCGAAAGCCGTTGGAGCGCCTGTCGACGGGCCTGGCGTCTCACCGTAGGCCGCCCCCGGCCGCGCCGAACATCGTTAGGACCACCATGATCACAAACCGTGGCGGACTCCTTTGGACAGGCACGCGTCAGCGGCCCTCCTCTTGAAAAGACCTTGGGCCCCGGTGCATACCTCCACCACCCAGGTGTCGATGCGCTGGAGCATCCGAAGTGAGCGGCCGCGGCGTGGCATTCTGCGGATGGTTCAGCTTGCCGGACCCACGACTAGACTTGGAGCCCGCTCCGATCGCAAGCATCCGGGGAGACAGCAGAATAAATGAAGGCGATGGCATTTCACAGTGCGGGAGGGTGTGCCGAGTGCTGGGCAAACACCCAATGAGCCACGCGGCGCGTCCGGGTCGGCCGCGAACCGTCCTCCCGGCGCGCAAGGCCGGTGAGGAATGACCTCAGCCTGGTGGCTACAACGTCCACGTATCGCCCGGACGGCCGTCGTCGCAGCCGCGGGAGCCGTCGGCTTCTCGCTGGTTCTATCGATTCTGATACTGAGCGGTACGCTGGAGAACCAGCCCTATCGAGACGCAGCCCGGACGAGTGCGACGATCTATAAGATCAACCGAAGTCAATCCATTGCTTACGTCAAATACCATTTCGACGTAAATGGCAAGAGCTACGTCGGTCAGACGCGAACCACGCGCTTGACCGGTGACCCGGCCGTCGGCGATCAGCTCACCGTCGTCTACTCGAAGCGCAATCCGTACGAATCGATGTTCGACGAGCCTCGGACGGAGGAGAAACCGCATCGGTTGTACTCCGTACTCATGGGAAGTATCGGGTTCGGGGCAGGTTGCGCCTTCATCGTTTGGTGGCTACTCCGCCGTTTCGAGCGCGGGCGACCCAGTCCAGGTGGGGGTTGATCACTTCGGCGAAGTCCCCGTCGAGTGAGCGCCACTTCCATGCGGGCGACGCCGATCTCCGCGGGGCCGCCTGCGCGGCCGGGCCTGGGCCTGTGGCCCCAGATCCCTGTCCAGGGGCCGGTTCTGCCACTCGGCCATCCCGTCCATCACCTTGTCGGTAATCGTCGAGATAGTCGATTTCGAGACGTCAGCGCCATAAGCCTCGCGCAGATGCGCGCAGATCTCAGTATCGGTCACCTCGAGCGCCTTCACATCAGAGTCCTTGTGCCACTCCTTGATTCGGAGTTACACCGTTGTTCTTACAGTCCTTCGAATCAGGGGGCCGGTATGTATCCCGTAGCGACGAGTGCGTCCAGAAAGGTGTTGACGAGTTGAGGCGTAGGTGGCGGGCAGTGGATGCCGGCGGCGGCGAGGATGTCGCGGGTGCGGTTCGCGGCGACCGGGGGGAGGCGGGCCCCTTCGCGCGGTAGGACGTCGACCAGTTCACACACCGGTGCGGATGCGGTTCGGAAGGATTTGAGGTGTTGCCGCCAAGTCTCGAACGGAAATGTTCTGAAGGTGTACCCACGGGCTCGTAGGCAGCTGAAATACCACGGCCAGGTCATCGTCTTGTTGACCAGATGGTAGGTACCCGTTGCCGAGGTGATCGCGAGGTGGACGATCGCTTGCGCGACGTAGTCGATGGGGGCAGGCTGGAATGGCAAGCCCAACTTGTCGGGGACACTGCGGCTTTCGATGCATCCTCTGGTGATCATGGCCAGATAGTCACGGCGGTTGAATTGACCGGTGATGCTGTGGGCGCCGGTGTTGATGCGGTGGATGGCAACGGGGAGCCCGCGGCGGCGCGCCCTGCCGACCATGTGTTCGCCGACCCATTTAGTTCGTGCGTAGCCGTTGTCGAGGGGACCGCTGTCACCGATGTCGATGCGTTCGGTGACCGCCTCGGAAGACGAGGCATGGGAGGAGAACACGCCGACTGTCGAGATATAGTGCACCGGAAGGACATTCGGACCCCGTGCTGCGAGTTGCAGTATTTGTTCGGTGCCGCCGACGTTGACCGTTTTCAGATCATCGTAGGACGCGCCCCAGTTCACGGTGGCCCCGCAGTGGACGATTCCGCCGATCCGTGCATGGAGACTCCCGAAACCGCGTGTGCCCAAGCCGAGATGGGCTCTACCGAGGTCTCCCGCGAGCGGCACGATGCGGTCTCGGTATCGGTCGAGGCGCAGGTTGTACGCGCGGTAAGTCGCCTCGAGGCGGCGCATGACATGGTCGGCGTCGTCGCCGCGTACCAGGCAGTACACCCGCCCCGGTCGGCGTCGCAGGAGCTCGGCCAGAAGGAATATGCCGACGAAGCCCGTGGCGCCGGTGAGCATTGTCGATTGTTGCGGTGAACTTTCGGCTTCCATATCAGGATTGGGCGTTCAGGTAGGTGGCCAGCGTGTGGACGGTCGGCCGCTCCCACATCAGCGTAGGCGGCAACTCTACCCCGTAGGCCCGGTTGAGGCGTGTCCTGATTCGCACGATCAGAACTGAGTCCAAGCCCGCCTCGGCGAGTGGGCGATGCACGTCGAGATGGTCGGGATCGATTTTGAATTCGGCCGCTATCGTCTGGCACAGGTCGGCGACGAGCGCGGGAAACCGTTCGTCGTCAGGCAATGCTCGCCAGTCGCGGTCGATCGTCGTATCGTCATGGGCCGCGACGACATCGGCGGACAAATCGTCGCGTACGGGTAGCGAGGTGGCGCCCGGACGCAGCGGCAGGACCGGAGTCACGACGAGGTGAGTGTCGGGAAAGCGAGCGGCGTGCTCCCAGGCTTGCAGGGCCTGGCCGGGGGTGACGGTGCCGAACCCGCGGTCCTCGGCCTCGAGCAGCGCCGCCTCGAGATGTGCGGACATACCGTCGCCGAGCCAACTGGTCCAGGCGATGCTGGTCGCCCCGTGGCAACCGGCCACGCGGCGGTGTGCGGCGAACGTGTCGAGGAACGCGTTCGCCGCGGCGTACGCGGTTTGCCCGGTGATGCGAGCCAACTGCCCGGCAGATGAGAATTGCACGAAGAAGTCGAGCGTGCCGGCGGGGAAAACGTGGTCGAGGGCCAATGCGCCACGCACCTTGGGCCCCATGACCTCTGCCAGCATCGACCGCGAGGTGTTCATGAGCATCGAGGCGCCGACGACGCCCGCGGCGTGGACGACGCCGCGCACCGGGGGAAGGTCCAGTGCTTCTAGCGTGGTGGCGAGTGCGTCGGCGTCGGTGACGTCGACCTGGACGGGACGGACGGTCACTCCTCTGGCTTCCAGCGCGCGAACGGTCGCTATGCGGCGGGCCACTGTCTCATCCGCTTGCGTATCCCACTCCTTGCGGGAAGGTAGCCCGTGTCTTCCAGCGAGAATTATCCGGCGTGCGCCCCGATCCGCGAGCCATCCAGCGGTCTTTAGGCCGAGCGTCCCGAGGCCCCCGGTGACCAAGTAAGTGGCGTCAGGTCCACATCGCAGCGCTGGACGGGCCGGTTGGGTGACCGATTCCAGACGCGGAACGAACTGCCCGTCAGCAGTCACCGCGATGATGTCCTCGCCCGACGCGCTGCCGACCATGTCGACAATGCGGTCGAGGGGCTCGTCGGGGTCGACGTCGACCAACCCACCCCAGAATTCCGGGTGTTCGCCGGCGATGATGCGGGCGACTCCCCACAAGGCGGCGTGCGCCAGGTTCACTCCGGTCCGCACACCTCGGGTCACACACCACAACCTCGGTTTCGTGTCCGATCGGGTGATGGCTTGCGCCGCGCGTATCAACGTCCAGGCGTTGCTTTCGGCGGCTGCGGCAAGGGAGCCGGCATCGCATGGCACGACCAGGACAGCTTCGCATCGCTGCTCGAGAGCAATCTCGGGTGCCGACCCGAGTACACATCGAATCTCCTTCTCGGCGAAGGATTGTCGGAGGGCGGCGAGTGTCCGGTGATCATCGCCGATCAGGGCGACGTCGGCTGCCGCATCGGTTGTGGTGGGCGAGGCGCGTGGGCGCCAGGCGAGGCGGTGCACAAAGTCGCGAGGGTCCTTCGGTGCGCTCGGGTCACCTTCCAGATCCGCCAGGCGGATACCGGTCAGTTCTCCGAGCAGGACATCATCGGCGGAGACGAGCCGCATATCGACCCGATCGGGGGCACGGAGAGTGCCGTGGACCCGGATCGTATCCGGCGGCTCAGCGCTCAGTCCGACGTACTCGATTCCGGCTAGAACGCGCGTCGAATCGTCGTCGGGATTCAGCGTCTGCAGTACCGTCAGTGCGCCGTCGAGCAACGACGCCCAGCGAGACAACGGCGGAGTCCGCTCCGCCACGGTGGTGATTGTCGCGACGAATTCATCGGTCCCACTCCACAGCCCCCTGAGCTGCCAACCAAAACCGTATCCTGCCAGCCCACGCCGCCGGATGCTTTGTTCTATTTCGGTCCAGGAGACGGCTGACCGGCAACGGGAGCGGGCCGCGGCTGAATCTCGCGTCTCAGCGTCGAAATGCCCACTCCGCGAGCTTATCCGAGCGCTCGCGTGGACCGTCCAGAGTTCATCGCCGGTTTCCGCGGCGGCTCTGCTCGCCAGTCGAACCACGTTGTCCTGCAGCACGATCTGGACGGCGCGTGGATCGTCGACTGTCAGCGCCATGCGGAGGTCGACGTCTGCCAAGGCGGGCAAGGCATCCGCCGACTCCGCCCGGCCGACAGCCATGAAGGAGGCGAGGAACACGGCTGCGGGCATGATCTCGACACCATGGATCCGGTGTTGCCCGGGGTAAGGCCTGGTCTCGTAATCGAGCCGCGTTTGCCACAGGCACAGTGGCTCGTGCCCGTGGACGGTGACCGGCGCACCGACCAACGTGCAGCTGTCCGGGTTGTGCCCACCCTGCGGCGCGTTCGGCGCCTTCGCGGTAAGCCAGTACGGCCGACGTTGCCACGCCATCGTGGGCAGGTCCAGCACGGCATCCTCGGAGAACATCCGCGTCCAGTCGACAGCGGCACCGTGACAATGCAACGATGCGAGGTTTTCCAATAGCATCTCGAGCTCGGGTTTGTTGCGGCGCAAGCTGTGTGCGACCAGCGCGTCGGTGATTCCCGCGCTGTCGAGGACCTCTTCGATGGAGTGTGCGACGATCGGGTGGCTGGATACTTCCACGAACAGTCGATGGCCGTCGTCGACGGCCGCGGCGACAGCGTTCGCGAACAAGACGGGATTGCGCGTGTTCTCACCCCAATAGCGGCCGTCGCGGACGACCTCCGAGCGCGGGTCGGTCGTGACAGTGCTGTAGAGCGGAAGCACGGTAGGACGGGGAGTCAGCAGTTCCTCGCCGGCCGCGACTATTTCGGGGAGGTAGGCGTCCATGTGCGAGGAATGGAAGGCGACTGTGGTGTCGACACGTCGGACCACGTGCCCGGCTTGCCGCCACGACTCAGCCGCTTGCTCGACGGGCAGGGTATCGCCCGAGACGACCGTCCACGTCGGGGAGGCCGCGATCGCCGCGGTCACTCCGACGGGCACACGCGCAGTCGCCTCGGCGAACGGCATGTCGACCATCGCCATGGCGCCCGGCCCCGCCGCCGATGCGAGGATAGAGCCACGGCGGCATACGAACCGGGCGGCCTCGTCCAGTTCCAAGGCGCCGGACACCACCGCCGCCGCGATTTCTCCCAGGGAGTGACCGATAACCGCCCCGGGTCTCATACCGTGGTCCGCCCATACCTCGGCCAAACCGACCTGCATCGCGAAGATCATGGCCTGGACGCGCGGTAACGCTGTCCAGTCGCCGTCGGCGATCGCCTCGCGCGGGGAAATGTCGATTTCATCCTGATAAATCGGTGCCAGCCGGTCCATGATCTCCGCGAACACGGGCTCGTCGTCGAGTAGCTTGCGCCCCATGCCCTCCCACTCCGCACCGTGACCGGAGAACACCCATACGGGGTTCTCCCCACTCACTGGCGCACACCACGCGGAGGACAATTCGTCGCACCCATTCGCGTACGCGCGTAAGGACCGGGCGAGTCCGGCAGCATCGCTCGCGACAACGGCCGCACGCTGTTCCAAATGTGACCGCCGTCGCGCCAATGTCGCACCGATTGAATTCGTGGGCGCATCCGGATGGTCATCGAGCCACGAGGCCAGGCGGCCGGCCAGTTCGCGTGTACCCGCCTCGGAGCGCGACGACAGCGGAAAGACCGACAGCCTCGGATTCGAAAGCGAAGGCGCGGACCATGTTTCGGTAACGGTGGGCTGCTCGACGATGAGATGCGCCAAGGATCCGCCGACTCCGAAGCCCGAAATTCCGGCACGTAAGGCACCATCCTGCTCGGGCCAGTCCATGAGTTCGGGCACCAACCGCAATCCCGAAGTCGCCCAATCCACCGCCGGTGTGATTTCGGTATGCAAGCTGGGCGGCAGTTGGCGGTGCCGCAATGCCAGTATCACCTTGATCAATGCAGCGACACCGGCCCCGGCCTCGAGATGCCCGATATTCGGTTTGGCCGAACCGATCAGGCACGGCCGGTGTGGCAGCCGACCTGCGCCGAAGAATCTCGACAACGCTTCCGCCTCGATCGGATCGCCCACCGGGGTACCGGTGCCATGCGTCTCCACATACGACACCGACTCCGGCGTGATTCCGGCCCGCGCGTACACCTGCCGCAACATATGTTCCTGCGCTTCACCGTTCGGCACCATGAAGCCCGCACCCGTGCCGTCATGGAAATCACCGCTGCCGCGGACGAGTGCCAGTATCTGGTCTCCGTCCCGCTCGGCGTCGGACAGCCGTTTCAGCACGACGACACCCGCGCCATCGCCACGACCGTAGCCGTCGGCTGCCGAGTCGAACGCCTTGCTGCGCCCATCGGCCGCGGTCGCACCCGCCTCCGCCAGGGCGACTGCCGGGCCGGGCCACGAGGCGACATTCACGCCGCCGGCGAGAGCCGATGAGGCTTCCCCCCGCCACAAATACATGCATGCCAGATGAATCGCGGTCAAAGAACCCGCACACGCGGTATCCACCGTCATGCTCGGCCCGCGCAGATCGAGGGCGTAGGAGATTCGGTTCGAGATGCCGAAGGCCAGACTCCCGTTGACGGCCCAGGGTTCCAGATCGGGTAGGTGCGCCATGAGTCGCCCTCCGTAATCCAGGCACGTCGCCGCCATGAACACGCCAGTCTCGGTGCGGCGCAAGTCGGTGGGCGGAATCCCGGCTCGCTCCAACGCCTCCCACGCCAACTCCAGCATCATCCGCTGCTGCGGATCCACAGACACTGCCTCTCTCGGAGAGATACCGAAGAACGCTGCATCGAATCCCGCCACATCCTGGATATAGGCACCGGACGGCGGGCAGCGCCGGACGGCGGCCACGGACCGCGGATCGGCCGGCGCATCCATTCCCCATCTCGCCAGTGGCACGTCACCAATGCCGTCGCGGCCCGCGGTAAGCATCGCCCAGTAACCGTTCGGTGTTTCCACATTCGGGGCGAATCGGCAACCCAAGCCCACCACCGCGATCGGCTCGTCCATCAGCGATCACCCTTCACCATGTTGTCGCACAACAGTTTCCGCAATCCGCTTATCCCGGCGTTGTCCTCAGTTTGCGCAAACTGTTCGCGGCGTTCCATGTCGCATGTCTCATGTCGGATATGCGCGCCACGCATCTTCGCGCCGATAGGTGCCGCGCTGGCCTGTACTCGTCGTCTGTCATCGAGGTCCGACTCCAACCACTCGAAACAGCAAACCGGACAGACACCGGCCAGCCAGGCTCAGGCATAATTGGCCAGGCATGCGCGCACCCGGACCTGTCCCCTGCCAGCATGCGGGATTCGAGAGAGAGAAGGAACCCGCTCGTATGAGGGCCGGCGACTTCCACGACGAACTGCGCGCGACGGCGCGAGTGCTGCCACGTAGTGTCGTCGGTAGGCGTAGCCTGCCACTATTGCGTGCACTCACCTCGGTACTGAAACATCGGGTGCCACAGGATGTCACTGTCGAGAAGGTTGGTCCGGTCACCGCCCGAGTATTCCGTCCGTCAATCGTGACCGGGAAGCGGCCGGGACTGCTATCGATGCACGGTGGCGGATATGTGTTCGGCGTGGCCGCACAGGACGATCACGTGTGCCGACACTTCGCACGGGAACTGGACATCCTGGTGGCAGCGGTTGACTACCGTCTGGCGCCGGAGCATTCGTTCCCTGTCCCGCTGGAGGACTGCTACACCGCGTTGACCTGGTTGGCCTCCCGCGCCGACGTGGACTCCGCACGTATTGCGGTCGGCGGCGCGAGCGCCGGCGGCGGATTGGCCGCCGCTCTGGCGTTGCTCGCCCGCGACCGCGGTGCTTTCCGCCCGGCCCTGCAACTGCTGACTTACCCCATGCTCGACGACCGCACCGCGCTGCGGCAAGGCCTCGACGAGTCGAAGGTGCGATGTGGAACAAAAGATCCAACCACTTCGGCTGGCAGTCGTACCTGGGCCGACCGTTGGACGGCGCCGAGCCCCCGGAACCTGCAGTCCCCGCCCGCGTTGCCGACCTGTCCGGCCTACCTCCCGCCTGGGTCGGTGTCGGCACCCTCGATCTATTCCATGACGAGGACGTCGCCTTCGCCAACCGACTCACATCCGCCGGAACGCCCTGTGACCTGCTCGTCGTGGACGGCGCTTTCCACGGATTCGACGTGATCCGTCCGGATCTCGCGGTGTCTCGGGAGTTCCGAGCTGCCCAGACCCACGCTTTGGCGTCGGCACTCATACGGGGCTGAGCCAGGTTGCCCGTCACGTGGTGGTGTAGCCGCCGTCAACCAGATGCACGCTGCCGGTGATGAAAGACGCTTCGGGTGAGGCGAGGAAGTGGATGAGCGAAGCTACTTCTTCGGGTTTGCCTGCCCTCTTGATGGATTGGGTCGCGATGGCGGCCTGAAGGTGCAGTTCGGCGATCTGGGCAGGCAGGTGCGCGGTGATCGGTGTGTCGATCACGCCGGGGGCTACAGCGAGGACTCGGAGGCCAGTCCCGCCATATTCTGCGGCCGCGCTGCGGGTCAGTCCGATGACGGCATGCTTGGTCGCGGTATAGGCGGCCGCGAACGGCAGGCCGACGATGCCTGCTATCGAGGCAGTGTTGATGATCACGCCGCGGCCCGCGGCCAACATCGGTGGGACCTGCGCCTGCATTCCGTTGAAGGCTCCGAAGAAGTTGACGCTCACGACTCGCTGGAACAGCTCTGGAGTTATTTCGTGCAGCAGAGCCGGATCGCCCGATATTCCGGCGTTGTTGACGGCTATGTCCAATTTGCCCTCTATGTGGAGGATCTCGTCGATACAGGCACGGGTCTGGGCAGGATCGGTGACATCCAATTGCACGGCTCGAACGGAAGGACCGGTCTGGGCCGCGACTTCCTTGGCTTGGTCGATATTGATGTCGGCGCTGACGACGCGCGCACCTGAAGCGGTAAAGGCGCGTACGCAGGCCGCGCCGATGCCTGACGCACCGCCGGTGATCATGACTACTTGTTCGTGGAGCGACATGTTTCGGTCATCCTCTCAACGGTGGTGTATTCGAAATCGGCCAGAACCGGACGATGTAAGGCCCTCCGGAATCGGCGGGGGTTCCAGGGCCACAGCAGTGGAGTTTGGGCGCCCTCGGTGTACCAGCTGCGGCATCCGCTTGCCCAGGCGGTCCGACGAAGGGCAGCGTAGGTTTCGACCATGAAAAGGTCGGTAGCCCGGTCGGTCGGCATCACCGCGATTCGGTCTTTTGTGCGAGTGAGAAGTCGGATCCACTTGATGACGTAGTGGGTTTGCGTCTCGGCGGTCATCACCTGTGACTGGTTTCCGATCGGGCTGTACGGGCCGATCAATGTGAAGAAGTTCGGGAACCCTGGAACAGCTACCGAACGGTATGATCTGAAGTCATTGGTCCAGGTAGTGGCGAGATCTTTCCCGCCGGAACCGATTACCTCCAGCGGTCGCACGAAGGCCCGGCCGTCGAAACCGGTGGCCAGGACGATCGTGTCGACAGAATGGAAGGTGCCGTTGGCTGTTCGAAATCCGTCGGGAGCGATCTCGGCGATGGGCAGGTCGACGAGAACGACGCCATCGCGTTGCAGTGCCTGGTAGTAGCTGCTCGAAACCAGGATCCGCTTGCACATGATCCTGTCCGGGGGGCGCAGCCTGTCGCGCAGGTCGGGGTCGTGGACTGCCAGTCGCAGATGGGCTCGGCAGGCGCACGAGATCAGCAGCCGCGCGGGCCCCGGCCGCAGCGCAGCAGCCCCGGTGAGTAGTTCGAACACGATTCGGCAGCACAGTCTGCTCACTTGACCGGATTTCGGCCACCGGTGAGCGAGGGCACGGCGGATACGGGTCGTCGGTGGATTGGCTATCGGCATGATCCACTGCGGGGTGCGCTGACATACGAACAAGGTGTCGATCGACCCGGCCATGGCCGAGACGATTTGGGTGCCACTCGCGCCAGTACCGATAACCGCCACCCGCCGGGCAGACCGGACTGCCGCGACATTCCATCGGGCCGAATGGACAATCGTGCCTTCGAAAGTATCGAGGCCGGGGAGATTCGGTTCGACCGGGTGTCGAAGGAATCCGGTGGCCGTCACCAGAACGTCGGCGGTCGCGCAACCGTCGGTCGTCGACAGCTGCCATTGCGCGCCATCCCATTGCGCCTTGGTTACCTCCGCATCTAATCTCAGGTGTGATTCGAGCTGGTAGGTGGCGGACACTTTGTGCAGGTAACGATGGATCTCGCTGCCGGACGGGAACAGCCGAGTCCACGACGAATCCTGGGCGAATTTATAGGAGTACAGCGTCGCTGGCACGTCACAGGTAAGGCCGGGATAGGTGTTGTCACGCCACGTGCCCCCGATGTCGGATGCCCGCTCGTACACCGTGAAGTCGACTTCCGTCATTCGCGAGAGCTGGACGGCCAGACACAGTCCCGAAACTCCGGCGCCGATTACGGCAACCCTGAGACGTCGGGCGGGTGAACTCTGGTCCCACTGTGAGGTATTGGAGTGGCCGGGCCACCCAACGCTAATGCTCAAACCATGCTTGTAATTGGATATCACGTTCAGTACCTCTTGGTCCGTCAGCCAAGAAAGTGGCTCGGTGTTCGGGTGACAGCCCTGAGCGAGTCCTCGGCTGTCAGCCGCAATGCCGGACCACGCCAACCACGCCATTGGATGCATTCAGACTGCCCCGACAACTCCCTGTAGGGCCCTTGACCTCCTTACCCAGCGCGATCGAGTTGGACGGGCAGATGGGGGTGCGTAGGTATCAGCAGATGCGGTCGTACCGGCAGGGTTTCCAGTGGTCGGGCCAAACTGATACGCCGGAAATGGTGGGTGATTTCTTCGACGGCCGCGCAGCCTTCGGCACGCGCGAGGCTGGCGCCCAGGCAACGGTGGACACCGTATCCGAAGGACAGATGGCCTGCCTGGCCATGGATGGCCTTGTTGGCGGCACCGAGGACCAACAGTAGGTGCGAACCTGCGGGGACAACTCGGTTCAACAACGTGACTTCTCGGGTTGTGGTGCGGAAGATGTTGGCCGATGGCGTTCGTTCGACCACGCAGCCCTCCACGAAGGACGCGACAGTGTCGGGCTGACAGCGCAACTGGTCGATCAGCTCGGGATTCTGCGCAAGTCGGACCGCGATGTGGGTGAGCAGGATGACCGTCGAGGCGCTGCCTGCGGGGAAGAGGATCAACAGGAACTGGATGCGCTCGTGGTCGGTGAGCATGTCGCCTTGTTGGACGAGGTGACTGAGCAGGCTGTCGTCAGGCCGGTTCGCCAAGCGCCCAGCCTGCTCCAGGAAGTAACCGGTGAATTCCTTGGTGAAATCGAGATACGTCCCGAGAGCGTCGGAGGGCAGTTCGGCACCCGTGGCCAGTGCACCCAGAAGTGCGTCCCATCGGGTAATGGTGTCCAACTCGGTTTCCGGCACCCCGATAATGTCGGCTATTATCCGCACCGTATATGGCACGCAGAAGTCCTGCACCCAGTCGCATTCGCGCGGGAGCGCCGCCAAAATGACAGCCGCCTTTTTCTGAAGGGTTTTGCGTCGTCGTTCTACCGCCGCTTTTGTGAAGAAGGGAGTTACGGCCTTCCGCAGACGTTGATGCAGGGCCCCGTCACTAGTCATGATCGACTCGACCGGAGAAACGTAGTACTTGCGCTGCTCCTCGGTAAGGTGGCCAACGAGCGCTCGGGTCGCTTCGGTCAGCGCCGGGCTGAAGGCGTCAGCCGACGAAAATATCTCCGGATCTCCCAGGATTGCTCGAACCGTGCGCGGATCGGCAATCAGATAGAACCCCGTGGATAGGTCTCTATGAATACCCCCTTCGGCAAGAAGGGCGTCGAAAAGCGGACGTGGGTCGCGGTGGGCGTCGGGATCGAGCCTCAAGTACGCGCTGGCGTCGACAGCGTTCATTTCAGGACTCCCCGGAGGGCCGTGCCGGCCGAACGGCATTGCCTACAGCGGCAGCGATCCAGGCGCCTATCGTGAATTTTCCGACGCGTCCGGCTGCGGCGGTGGTGGTGCAGTGGTAGTACATGAACCTGCCCGCCGGGTCTGCCCTGTTCGCAATTCCAGCCGCGGCATTGTCGAACAAGTCCCAATTCGGTCCGAGGTTCGTGAATTCCGCCATATCCCGACACGACTCGACGGCGAATCCAGCCTCGGTAAGCAGCCAGGCGGCCTCGCTCGGCCCGATTATCTCCGGTAATGCCGCAAAATGGCATACCGGCTCGATCCACCTGCTGTAATCGGCAGCGCTCAGGTTATCCGAGCACATCCAGTCGGTACCGGTAAATACCGCGCCCGACTTGAGCACGCGGTGGATCTCACGGTACGTGGCCGCCTTGTTGGGGCTGTGACACAGCGCATCGATGCTGTAGGCGCCATCGAACTCGCCGGTGCTGAACGGAAGGTCGGCTGCGAAATTCGCCGCGACGTAGTCGATCTGCGAGTCGAGCCCAGCCTCTCGCGTGAGGTGCTCGGCGATCGCGAGCTGCTCTGCGATGATGTTTATCGCAGTAATATGCAACCCGGGGACAATCGCGGCAATGGTGCGAGCAGGACCGCCGACACCGCAGCCGATATCGAGAATGGACTGTCCCGGCCGGAAAATCCGGGCGATCTGTCGCTCCTGCTCCACGCAAGCCTGCTCGAGGGTCTGGCCCGATGCGAACGGCGGTAGATGAAAGGAGTACCCCCAGTTGTCGATGTAGGGATGCGTAGCCACCTCGTAAAATGACTGCAGAAGTTCGGAATTGTGTGTTGTACGCGATTCGGATGTCAGGCTGATCTCTTCGAGAAGGGTGATTTCAGTCACTTTCCCTCTCCTTTTTCAACTGGGTGTAGGTGTAGCGGTAGTCGCCGGGCTCGTCAATGTGGGTCCACGCGATGGCGACGTCTTCGGGTCTGGCGATATGCAGGGCCGTAGTCCTGTTGTAGCGACTGCATCCGTAGGAGACCACGACGAGGCCCGTGATGAAACGCATCAGATATTCCTTGTCGTGGGGCGCGATTTCATCGGTGTCCTGGATTCGGAAGAGTATCTCCGAATACGCGGCCAGCGACGCGGAGACTTTTTCGTGCTGCGTTCCGGGCAAATAGTTGAAGGTGTGCCCGATTTCCTTCTCGTAGGCATGCCGCAGCGATCCGTGGATGTCGAAGGCGAGTATGGCCGCCTCCAGGGTCTCCTCTATCCACGGCTGAGGGATGTCGCGGAGGTCGACACCGGAAATGATGGCGCAGGCCAGAAGCCCGCCGTAATACCAGCCTTCGCGATTGCGCCAGCGCAGATATTGGCGGTAATCTTTGCCGTTCGTCTCGCTGCGTACTCGGCTGCTTTCAATTCCGCGTTCGACTCGGTTTTCGGTGAGTTGGGAAATCTGCCGGTGGAATCCTTCCAAAAGAAGATTCTTTGTCCATTCGTCGAGACTTGCCGTTGCCCGCCGCGCCCACTCCCGGATCGGGCGACCCCGGTATGCTCTCGCCAGAAGATCTTCGCCGGTGAATGTTTTCATCTTGGTTGCCGCGGTGTCGAATACGGCAGACATCGCGCCGTAGACGATCATCGCCTCGCGGTCACGTCCGGGTGCTGTGACCGGCGAGATGATCGCCAGCAATGCGTAGGCCATTTCCAAGCACTCGCGGTCCACTTCGCGGCTGATCCAGGGCTGTTCGTCATCCGTGCCGATCCAGCAACGCCGCTTCATCCGCTCCTGCCTGTGGGCACGGCGGGTCCGGCCGAGGAGATCCTGCCACGTCGAGCTATCGAACAATGCGGCTGCGGCCACGAGAACACCATCCTTGTCACGGGTTGAGGGTCTTGGCGGGCTCGGGAGAAATGGGGGTGTCCGGGCGTTACTTGCATCCCGTGCCGCGGAACACACGGTCTGTCGGGTGCGGTCGACATGGGCAGTCGTCATCGGTTCACGGCCTCGCAATCCCGTCCGGATGGCGTGCGACTATCTGGTCCGCGATGTGCTGACCGCTTGTCAGGCTGCCGATGGTGGACGAATAGCCCAGGTTGTCCCCACCCGCCAGATAGATTCGGTCAGGTCGGCCGCCGAAGCGTGCGACCTGCGCGAGGGCGCGCAGATCTCCCACTCGGCGGCGGACTACGCCCGGGGAGATCCGCTCGACTCGCGTCTGCAGTATGTGCTGATCGGCATCGGGCGATATCCGTACTCGGCGAAGCCCTGCCAGTGCGCGATCGATGATTGCTTTGTTATCGTCGCCCCACAGCCTGTTGGATGCGTCGCCACGGAAATAGGCGGTGATCATGGCGCACCCATCCGGTACGCGTTGCGCCGCCAGGTTGTGTTGGAGGACGAACCCGGCGAGGTCGGGCTCGTCGCTGCGCGCCACGCACACCAGGACAGCACGCTCGACCGTGGTCTCGTCCAGACAGACGGTGACCTGGATAAGCCGCGAATAGGCAGTAGCGGCAAAGGTATCCCGCAGCGGGGCGGGAAGCTGCGGGCAGATCGCCGCCGCAGAAGGGGGCGGAACGGCAAGGACCGCAGCCGGCGCTCGGCGGACCCGATCCGGCTGACCTGAGCTGCCATACGTGACGTAGACACCGTCGTGCCGCTGTTCCACGTCGACGACGTCGCTGTGGTAGTTCACCGGCAGGCGGGCAGCGAGTTCCTGCGGCAGGAATCCGCTGCCTTTACTGGACGTGAACAGGCCTCCGTTGAACAGCACAAAGGCCAGAAACAGCATCGGAGTCACCGCCGTGGTGCTGTCCGGATCGTCGAGACTCAAAATGGTCGCCAAAGGGTCGAGCAAGCACTCGACGGTGCTCGAGCGCAGCCCTCGTCTGTCTGCGTACTGAGCCAGTGACTCCGTGTCCCAACGTGCCGCACTCGTCATGTCTGCCGGATGCAGCGCGCGCTGGCGCCGTACAAAGTCGGTTGCCAGCCTGAGCCGGTCGGTCCACCGGATCGATTCGAGCAAGCCACCGGTCACCAGACGCAACGGTCGCCCAGTACGCCCTCGGTCTATCGACCCGCCATGAGCGATCGCCACCGTGTCAGCGGCCGCCACTACCTGACCAGAGACACCGAGGTTGGCGATCAGCCCGAACATCTGCCCGTATCGCATCGCCAGCAGTGGGGCGCCCAGGTCGATATAAAAGCCACCCTGATCAATGCTGGCCATGCGTCCCCCCACACGAACCCGCGACGAACGTTCCAACACCACCACCGGCAACCCGGCCTGCTGCAACCGAAACGCAGCGGACAACCCGGCAATCCCCGCCCCCACCACGACAATCGCCGCATCATCCGGGACGTACGGATTGGATGAGTTTTCAAACATATTGCCGCCCCGGGTGACGGGAGGTCGCGGGCCACCCGTAGCGACACGACAACGGCCGCAGGCATTTGCCGCCCTCCAGGAACTCCCGCGGCGCCGACGCAACTGCAGAGACGTACCGGCCCTCGACCGATCCCGGTACCGGCGTCGATGTGCGCATCGGGTTCTCCCAACATCGGTTCCCGGAGATCGCCGGGGACGACCCGTTCAGCGTCACTGGTTTGCCAACCGCACGGAAGCCACCTCCCCGCATAATCTGAATGCGCGACATGTATAAATCCCAGATGTCGCGGTGCCTTGCTGTGATCGGATCGAGCGGCTCGACCGGTGAACTCGGCCGCCGGGCGAAGGTGCCGGATGTGGTCTTGTTCTCCCGACTCGCTCCGATCCTGCCGGCACGCCGGCCAGTTGGTCGCTATGGCTATTCCCATACCGGTTGGGGCCGAGAACATGAACACTCGCTCGCCCCAGCACCGGAATTCCTATATCGGCCCATCTCCGCGACATACGCTGGGCTCTACAAGTAGTTTCTTATTATCCCCATATGGGAATATCTAGTTTGGCATCCATATAAAAACGGAAATTTCGCATGCGCCATCATCCATTCCACCGCCCGTTCGTCATCAGCCGTATCCGACGTGATATCCGGTGGAATTATCTCCCAGTCGGGCTCTGCACCCAAGGTGGAATACCAGACGAAGATCGCCCCTGCAAGCTCCCGGAGGGTGCGTACTGTTGTGCCGATCTTGGGTGGGCGGTGACCCGTTGCGGTAGCCACGCACTCACCCGTTGGAGCGAATTGCATTGCATGGAGCGGAATGCGGGCTATTCGACGAGCCGGCCGCGGTCGCGTAACTCCGAGATCGTGGAATCGGGTAGCTCCAGTCGTCGCGCCTGCGCTCGTGAGACCGAACCGGGTATGCCATGGTCGAAGCCGAATACGCCGTCGGGGTCGTAGCGGTGCTTTACCTCGACCAGTCTGGGGAAGCTGTGGCCGTAGAGCAGGTGCGGCCGCGACTCGATGCCGGTATTGGTCCAGTTGAGGTAAGCGCCGCTCGTTTGTGGCGCCACTTGCCGGTAGAGGCCGTCCACCCAGGTGACGCATGCTTCATCGTGGTGTGGATCGGTCCAGTCCGATCGAATCATCATCAGTTGCCCGGTGCGGCCGTGGGCGAACGACGTTGTTGCGCGATCGGCCGCGATGGCCAGTTCTCCCCCGCCGGGCAGACACCACACAAACGAGTTGCCCGGGGTGGTGGTGTGCCATTGACGCAGTGCAGCGAAGGCGTCAGCAGACAGCGGTTCGCCGAAGAACGGTGACGCGGTGGCTGCCCTGGTGCCGGAGTCGAAGGACCGGTCGGCGATCTTCGCCAGCAGAGCTGCCGTCGCGGTGGTAAATGTCGTTGCCACAATACTGCTTTGAGTCGGCGGCGGGACGAGATCGAGTAGCGGACGAAGTGTGGCCGCCAATTCTTGTTCGGTGCCGGGAAAGATGCCTCCCACGTCGATGCGATCAGCGGCTGTTCGGGGCCACATGGCCAGGAACGGTGTGAGTCGTGTGTCGGCGGTCGGCGCCTAACGCTGCCAGGTGTCGTAGATGTGTTCGAACTGATCCCACGGCCATGACACGAGGTAGGAGACCGCGGTAGCCAGCGGTGTGAGGCGCAGCGTGAAGTTGGTGACGATCCCGAAGTTTCCTCCTCCGGCGCCGAGGCAGGCCCAGAACAGATCGGGTTCGCCGCTCGGCGTGACCAGTCTGATGTCGCCTTGGGCATCGACGATTTCGAGGGCTGACACGTTGTGCGCCATCGCGCCGAGCCAGCGCGCCAAAGCGCCGAGACCACCGCCGGTGATGAAACCACCCAGTCCTACCGTGTGGCTGACGCCGCCCGGCACGACTCGGTCGATCGCCGCCAGAGACTCGTACACCGCCTGGACCCTGGCGCCGGAACCTATGGTGGCGTGTGCCGCGTCGGCGCTGATGTCGATGTGGTCGAGACCTCGAAGGTCGATGACCATCGTGTCGTCGGCGGCGGAGAACCCGTCGACCGAGTGTCCCCCGGAACGCAGACGCACAGGAATGCCTCGAGCGCGGGCATCCAGCAGGGCGATGGACACTTGCTGAGCATCTGCGGGAAAGACGATCTCCAGCGGGTTGGTGTGAAACCGTTCGTTCCATCCGCCGCACAACCGACCGAACGCGTGATCCGACCTGGTGACACGTGCGAGACTTCGAGCCGGATTGCCCATGGTGTACCCCCGCCTATTCTCGGTACAGGGTCGATCGTAGCGAGAGAACACCTTCGCCGAGCGGAGGTTTCGGAAGTCCGGAAATATCGGACGACGGTCTCCACATCGGCATAGATCAATACACGCCCCAGACCGTTGTGTGTGGCCGATTTCGGTGGCCTAGACCTAACTCGAGCGATCTGCCGAGCTCGAGAGGATCCCCAGCAAACCCCTGCAGGGTCCCAGATCAGCGGCCCGCGCAAGGACAGGACGTAGGGTACAGGTGAAAGCCAGGTGCCGGGGAAGACGCTTCCTGCAATGGAACTGACGACCGTGTGATGGATTTCGGATGGGGCCGCCGGGTGCGGGTGCGAACCGCCGTCTCGGCTCCCCCAGCCAGATCCGACGTGACGGCGCACCTAGTGAATCGGCTGGGTTGTGCAGTTGCGCTCGTCGTTGACCAAGTGGAAGGCGATGGCCAGATCGTTGATGGCCGACTGCCACGCCGAGTCACTGGCATAGCCGCGGGGTGACGAGCCAATGCCAGCAGCGTGGTGACGGCATCGACAGCCTGCGCGGCGGCACCCAGCAAAGCGGGCACCGGCGCCGGTTCTCCACGAGAGGTCAAAGTGGCGATCTGGTGCCGCAACCATTGCGCATCGAACTGAGCCTGTTCACACATCGCCGCATGCCCCGTTACGCGATCGGCACACGTCGCAGCAGACATCCAGCGTTGTACCGACTCGCCGAGCGGGGCGGTGGTAACCGCTGTTCGCAACTCGCGGTTGACAATTCCGTGCAACAAACCCAGCAGCTCAGCGTGTTCGGTACCCGAATCGGGCGAACCCAGGCTGTCGCTCCCACTCACGGCCTCGATATGCAATACCGCGAGAATCGCCCGCAGCTGAGCAGACGTCACCACGTCAACGCCCACAGAACGCATCCAGCGATCCGTACCGGGCCCCGATATCGGCCACCATATACGTCACAGCCTTGCTCGGCGCCATCAGCGCTTCCTCTCTCACGCTCGATACCCCTGTGTTGTTCACCCGGATCAGCGTCGCTGTCTCGCAGCTGACAGCGCGAACGTCCGGTGCGGAGTCGGGCCCCGGGCAGCAGTAGCCCGCTTATGCGGTCGCCCGCCGATACTCCTCCACAATCGCTGTCGCCACACGGCCACGACCCGACACCGAATGCCCGTTTCTCCGGGCCCACTCCCGAATCTCCTGGGTCTGTTGCTTCTCCGCGGCAGACCGGGCCACCACACTCCTCTTGCCGCTCGACTTGCCGCGGACCTTCCGAGCGTGCCGAGCCCATTCCGCGAAATGCTCCCGCAATCGGTCGGCGTTCACCGCCGACAGATCGATCTCGTAAGCAACACCGTCCAATCTGAAGGCCACCGTTTCCGCGGCCACCGACTCCGCGTCGCAATCGTCGATCATCTCCACGGTCACCCTGCGCACCACCGACATTCCCTCCACAGATGTGAACGATCGCTGACTTCCCCCTGACACATTTACCGCAGCTTCCTCGGTGTCTCAGTCTATTTGCGGCCGCGGCCGAGCCGAGAGGACAAGCACGTGCCCCCTGCGCCGGATCGCCCGGTGCGGCGGAACCGGCTCGGCCTCGAACTGGCTCTGGCCCAATAGATTCCGCCTCGACTGACCCCTTCTCCAGCTAACTTCCGATAGCGAATATTGTCCTGTTCGACGTCGTGTCACCGATATCGAGGCATCACAGTGCCAACGCTCGATGGCCAATCGAACATGCCGACTGGTTGGACGTCCAACCAGGTTGAGTTACCTTATGGTTAACTGAACTGCGGTAGGGCCGCGTCGGCCTTGGTAGTTGATCGTGTTCGGGGGACGAATGGCGCATCGAGACTCGCGCGTGCGGTGGTTCGCCGCCAGATTGACCAAATTGTGGGCGGGAAGAGCCGCCAGCAACGGCCGAGTCCTCCGCGACGAGGAGGTCGCGGCGGCGCTCACCGCCGCAGGGCACCCGATGTCCGCACATCGGCTGGCACGGTTGCGCCACGGCGACGACGAGGCTTCTGAAGATCTGGTCGAGGCACTGGCGAAATTCTTCGGAGTCACCCCGCCGTACTTCGACAACCCGACGGCGATGGCGGGACAAGGCCGCATCGTCAGCGGATTCTCCGACCCGAGATTCCGCCGACTGTTGCGACTCGCTGACGGATTGTCCCCGGAATCCCAGCATCTGCTGTACTCCACCGCCCTACACCTGCGCAGAGCGGAAGAGCTCGGTTCCACCGGATGGTGAGGCAATTCGTTCAAGAGGCACGTGGTCGGTGGAACCGATGGGACACTCGGAGTCTCACCGCAGGGTTTGGTAGGTGTCGGACCAGTACCGGCCGAGCCGGACGTAGACCCGTCTCTTCCATGGATCTGTTCCTTCGTCGTCTTGGATCAAGAAGGCAGGGTCGTGGTCGAGGGCGTCGGCCACGACCTTGCTGTAGCGGCTGGTGGGCGGATGGAAAATGAGGTAGTCGAGGATGCCGCGCGGGTCTGCGGGATCGGGTCGGGTACTGGGGTTGGTGTACCAGAACGCCGGGGTGAACAGGCCACTGTCGTCGCCGTCGACGTCGACGAGGATGCAGAGCATGCAGTAAAAGTCGTGCTCACGGCCATGCTCGACGATCTGGTACAGATGTGCGGCTGCGGCGCGGATGAGCAGTCGGTTTTTCTGTTCGACGGGTAGGCCGTCGAGGAAAGCCAGTTGATCGAACCGAGAATAGAGCGGTGGTTCGTCGAAAAGTTCGACTGGTTCGAGGAAGCCGTCGAGATCGTCGAGTTGCTGCTCGCGGATCAGCCGCGCAAAGTCGGCGGCGCACCTCGCTTCGGCGTCATACATCAGACCACCGCCGGGTAGCGGTGCGGCGAGATCTGGGGAATGCCGGTCTCGGCCGCGATCTCGCCGAGGCGGCCGAGAATGCTCTGACCAACACCGCCTCCGAGTATCTGCCTGTTCCGCAAGGCCCACGGAGTGCGCCGGGATCATGGGTCAGCATGTCCAACGCTCCCATATCCGTCTCGGGCATTCCGTTCAAATGGCACGAAAATGGCGCTCCGGTGCCCGGTTCAGCAGTCATAATGATCCTCAAGAATCGTACAGCCTGGCCGTCCTATCTGTACACGCACGGAACGCAATATCCCGACCAGACAGCGAACACCATCCGCGACAACTGCCTTCGAGCAACGGGTCCCGGCGGCATTTGACGACCGGCGGCGCTATCGTGTCAGATGCGAGATCGTTCGCTTCGACGAGCCTCTCATCGCGCGCAATTTCGCTGCGGTGCTGCCGCCGACGCCGTGATATTGGATAACGCAGTGACCGTATCCGACCGGATCCGACAACGCCCGTACCCCTCCTCCCGCACCAGCGACGCCAGCACCCCCCCGACCCCAACACCCCAGCCAGCACATGCAGCACCGGATCCTCCTCGACCGGCACGCCGCCGAAAAGCGTTGGGGCGTCGATTGTTATCCGTCGACCCAATCGCCGATGACTCGCGATGGGATGTAGTCCTGGGCATTCCACACGAAGTGGGGGTGTGCGCAGCCGAACATGAACGCCAGCAGTGCCGTGTCCTCTGTCCAGGTGGGCGGCTGGTTGAGCAGGTAGAACAGGTCGGCCCCGACGACACCGGACTCGATCTGGACCGCTTCGGCGCCCGCGCCGCCGTGCAGGCAGGCCGCCGCGGCAGCGAGGTAGGTGCGGCGCAGGATTTGCCAGGCGATGTCGACATTGCCCCGCCACGGGCCGTGCAGGGCTTCGAACGCGGACAGTTCGGTGTGGAACATCGCCGCGAGCTGGGGGAATTCGCCGCGGCATCGGTTCGACAGTCGTGTTGCGGCGCGGCCGAGGCGGTCGGCGATGACCCGGCAACCGATTTCCAGCCCTACTCCGCTGGTCAGCAGGTCGATGCAGGCGTTAGGACGCAGACCGCACAGCGGACAGTCCGGTGAGGACGGCAGAGTGCGGGTAATGCCGTCGAACCACACGGAGTGGCGACCGGCTAGGCCCATCCAGACGATGGTGGCCGGCAGCAGCCAGCTCTCCCACACCAGGCCGTGAGCCTCTGGCATACACCCGTACTTGATCTGCGCGATGGCGCTGGCAGCCAGCATGCTCTTGTGGTGGGTCGACATCTGTGTCAGCCAGAAGTTGCTGATCTCCCCGGTCAGCGCGTCGGCTCGCGGGTCAGCCATATCGTCGAGCACCCGGCACAGCACCAGAGGGGCAAGGTGCTGGGCTTGCCACAGTTCGTTGTCCGGCGCGGCGTGCCAGAACAGGTTGTCCAACAGCTGTAACAGGGTGTAGGAGCCCAGGTCGAGTGGGCTGCGCTGCGATACGGCGGCTCGTCCACTGGTGTGTTCGGACAGCCGGTGCTCGTCGACCGACCGCTTGTACCGGGCGTACAGGCCGACGACGAGTGCGCGAGCCCCGTTGACCCCCTCGTCGACCGACAGCGCGTCTCGGACTTTCCGGGTGGCTGCCGTGGAGTCGAGGTTGGCGATAACTCGCTTGTATTCGGGAAACATCAGAATGTCGTCGTGGTAGCGGAAGCGAAGCGCCGCATTGATGTTGGAGTCGTTCAGCTTCCGTGTCCACACCCAGCCGCCGGTCAGCACACTGTCGAGTTCGCTGGTGTACGGCCAGGTCTTGACGGTCAGCGGTCGTCCCCGGCTCCTGCGCCACCGATAGTCTCCATGTTTGCGCGGCACGGGTGTGGGCAGGTATGCGCACAGCGCGCACGAGCAGTCGCGGTCTCGCCCGGTCGCCTCACCGCAGTCCTCGATCGCATCGGGCCGTGTCGTGCGCCGGCCGATCCACGCGTGTTCCAACAGCTCGCACGCCGACCGGCATATCGCGACATCGGTGGCGACGGCGGGGAATTTCTCCTCAATCCCGGTCAACTCCGCGTCCAATGATCGGAGCCGGATGGCACCGGTCTCATCGAGCCGACAGCCCGGCCCGGAGGTGGTGCTGAGGATATCGTCGAGGCGCAATCGCGTGCATGCGTCACCGACTGGCCGTAGGCGCGTCAGCGCCTGGCTCTCACGGTCTCGATAACCCTCCATCGGAGGCTGCACATGGGTGTGAACAAGATCGCGCAGTCTCGTCACCGGAGTATCGGATTCACCTTTCGAGTTTTGCGCCACGTTGTGTGCCGCGATGGGGAGTTGAGCCAACTTATCCTCCGATAGCCGGACCGGGGTGGACGGATGGCCGTCGATTCCCCGACGACATCTGCCGGACCACGTACACAGGACAGGTTCGGCCTTGTGGTCATCGTGTCGCCCTGCCGAGCCCACTGTGATCTCACCTATTGAGGACATAGCAGGGCGATCCCTGATGGTCCCGAGTATTGCGGGGCACCAGCGGTTGCGGTGCCGCTTGCCTCGCATGATTCCTATGCGCGCCCCGCATGACTCACGCTGACAGCGGGCAACAGAGCAGAGTTAACTAGGGCCAGCGGGTGTTCTTACTTGCTGAAATCTGCTTGCGCGATGTGCTGAAATTTGCTTGCGCGCAACAGGACTCGATACGACTGTGAGCGCTTGAGGTGCCGCCGGAGTGGCCCGCCCCGTAGTCGGTGCGAGTATGCGCCACGTACATGGCCTTCATGCGTTGACTGCGGTGTCGTTACCACGAGTGCAGGGGTGAGAGTTGATACGTCGTCGCTACCCGGCGAGTGCTGTTACCCAATGTCGTGGAGGCATGTATGGCCGCCGCTGTAACCCCCACCTTGGACGAGGCGCTGACCGAGGTACGCCGCTGGTCCACCACCTACTACCGGCCCATTACACAGATGCCGTCGGGGCTGCAGGAGGCGAAGGTCTCGTTCTATCTGCTGTTTCGTGGCATCGACGAGATCGAGGACCACGGCGAGCTCACCGCGCCGGTCAAGGACAGGCTGCTCACCGACGTGTCCTGTGCACTGCAGACCCGCACTATCGACGGCCGTCTCGACACTGCATTCGCGCCGTACCGGCAGATACTGCCGGCCGTGTCGCTGCGGTTGGCCCACTGGTGTGCGCTGGCGCCGCGGTTCATCGCGCCGCGGATCGTGGACGCGGCCATCGCGATGGCCGACCGGATGGCGGTGTGGTCCCGGCACAACTGGCGCATCCGCGATGTGGACGATCTGGACCAATACGCGTTCTCCGTCGCCGGGGTCGTGGCCACGCTGCTGTGCGACATGTGGGCCTGGCACGACGGCACCCAGGTCGACCGCACCGCGATGATGAGCTACGCCCGCGGATGCCAGGCCGCCAACATCGTGGCCGACCAGGCCGTCGATCGCGAACGCGGTGTCGACTTCCGGCCCGCCGGCTGGACCGTCGCCGATCTGCTGGACTACACGCTGACCGAACTGGCCGTCGCCGACGACATGGTCGCCGCACTGCCCGACCCGAGCCCCGCCCGCATCTGGTGCAGCCGCGCCATGGAGATCGCCTGGGCCCAGATCGAGCAGGCCCGCAACGCTCCGGCGGCCGGTATCGAGGCGAAAGGGTAGGACGTGCACGAACCACAGCCGCAAATCGACGCCGAGCCGTTTCGGTTCCCGGCCCGGATCAGCCCGCACCATCGTGAGGTCGAACGGCGCAACGTGGCCTGGCTACGTTCCCGCCGCCTGCTCGACGACCGGCACGCCGACAGATACGCGTCGGTGGGAATCGCCGAGTTCGCGGCACGACTACTACCCGACGCCGAACTCGACGACATCGTGCTGGCCTGCGACACCCTGTATGTGATCGCGCTGTTCGACGATTTCCTCGAGGGCGCTCGCGGACAGGCTATGGCCCGCACGGCAGAAGCGGGCGCCCACCTCGTGGAGGTGCTACACGGCACCCGTCGCGCCGACCCCGGCGTAGCGCACGAAGTCGCCCTCACCGAGGTCTGGGAACGGCAGCGCGCGGACATGAGCCGATCCTTCACCGCACGTGCCGCGGTCAGCTGGGAACACTTCTTCGCCGGCCACCTGGACGAGGCACACGCCCACACCACCGACCCCGAACCGACCGCGGACCGCTACCTGCAACTACGGGCCGACGGCCCGGCGGCCACACGCATCACCGTCGATCTCCTCGAACGATGCAACCGCCTCGACCTGCCCGTCATCGCCTACCACTGCCAGCCCTTCCGCACCCTGCGCTCGGTGACCGGCCAACTCGCCGTCCTCTGCAACGACCTCTACTCCTACACCCAGGACGTCGACCGCGATGAACTCAACATCCTCACCGTCCTCGGCCGGCAGCACGGGTGTGAGCTCCCCGAAACCGCCGCTCTGGCAAGACAAATGCTCAACCGGAAACTGCAGGAACTGTCCCACCTCACCGTCCGGGTCGACGAGCTGGGCACCCACCTGGGCCTACCCACCGCGCAACAGGACCACGTCCACAGATATGCCCGCGGCTGCCTGGATTTCGTCCGAGCCGTCTACGAATGGAGCAAAACCTCCGCCCGCTACCACGGAGACGAGAACCTCCTGTTCGAGGGCAGCCCGCCGACCGGCCACATACGCGGCACAGGACGCGCAGGGCACAGCCGTCGCGATGAGGCAATGCCCGCAGACTACGTGACATTACACAGCAGTGGTTCGGCGATCTCCCAGAGTTGTTCCAGCACAATACATTCAACTCGATCGGCGAACCACGAAACAACGCGACTGATTGTGAAACGGCGTTGATGCGATAGCGAACGACCCCGGCCTGGCGCATCCATTTCGACAGCGTCACCGGATGTACACCGAAATCGGCGGCGATCTGCTCCAGCGTCACCCCGTCCTCACGGTTACGAGCGACCCGGACCACGTCCTCGCGGAACTCCTGCGGATACGGCTTGGGGTACGTGAACATCCTTCCAGGCCCCGAACTCGACGCCCGGTGCGACAACCCGAACACCGAGATCGCCCTGCCCCCGGACGGTGTCGTGCTCGAGCCGGGCCGCCTGTATCTGGCCGCCACGGCGGAAGTGCTGGGCGGCACGGCCTTCGCGCCGATGGCCTCGTTGAAGCTGGAGGCCTCCAGTAGGTCCCGTATCAAGGCTCGGTGGGCGCGTGCCGGTATGGCAGCGAGAAAATGCGTGGGTCTGCTGACCTGCAGCAGATCGGCAACCTCGCGCGACATGTCGCCGGGCCGGAAACTTTGGGGAGACCCACAGCGGGAGGCTATGTGGAAGTGGGTAGTCCTGGCCAGGTTGCCGCGTCGATGTAGGCGTGTTCACGGGCTACCTTGCCATCGACGAGTGTGAAGATCTCGCAGAGCGGGCTCTCCCAGCCGGTTCCGTCTTCGTGCTGTCCGTACAAAACGGCCTCGATGATGACGTCGTCGCCCGAGGTGATGGTTCTGGTGATGCGCATACGCCGGTCCGGGGCGGCGTCGAGGACGCTTTGTTCGACTTCGTGGAATGTCCTGCGGTCTTTGATCTCCAGTAGTCCGGGGCACAGGACGACGAATTCTTCGGTATAAAATTCATCGATCAGTCGATGGATGTCGTTGTTGTAGAGATCCAGCCATTGGTTGATTGTTTGGAGGTTGTTCGCTCGGGTCATCGTATCCACTTTCCTTCCCTATTTTTCGGTTCTGTTCGATCCAGCCAGTCGGCTACGGCACGGGCCGTGCGGTCGGCGTGGTCGGTGGCTGCGGTGAAGTGATTTCCCGGTATCGGTGTCACCGTCTGGTTTTTTCCGTGAATTTCGTCCCAGTATCGGCTGAATTCGTCCCACTCGCTGGTAGTCATGTGCGGGTATGGTTCGTTCGACCGTAGGAATAGGGTAGGAATATCGGTCCGAGGGGGTGACCATTCGACGAAGGTATTCATGTACCAGGCGAAGGCCGTCATGCTGGGGTAACTCTTCGAGGCGAAATCGCCCCAATGTTCCAGCATGCCACGGATGATCGGCTCCATCAGGGCGGAGCGCATGCGTGCGGGGAGGGGATGGTCGATGGCCACGATTCCTGTTGGTGCTCGTCCCATGGTTTCGAGGCGGTGGGCTGTCGCGGCGGTGGGCCAGGCGCCGGAGGAGTATCCGATGAGGATGAAATCGGCGCTGTCGGCGCAGCGGAGGACTGCGTCGGCAAGAATCTCCGCGAGATCCTCCGCGGAGGCTGGAAGCAACTCACCTTCCCGGAATCCGGGTTGCTGAATGACGACCAGTTCACGATGGTCCCGGAATGTGGCAGCAAATCGCGCGTATCCGATACCGCCGATCAGTGGCGCGAACGTGTCGATGCAGATGAGTTTCGGAGCGGTATCGCCGTGGGAGAATCGGATCGGATCCGGCGGCGTCGGTCGGTCGCTGGTATCGGCGACCGTTCTTCGTAGTCGGGCTGCGGCGAGCAGGACGTCTAATCCTGCCATGGCATGCCCGTTCATGACCGCTCGTTCGAACTGGCCGCCCAAGTTGTCGGTCACATGGCCGTGTAGCTCGGGTGTCGCGGTGTCGGTATTCGCTGCGGTGTCGAGGTGATGAGCCAGCGCCTGTGGTGTGGGGTGCTCGAACACTGCGGCGGCGGTCAGCGGCAACCCTGTTCTGGAAGCCAGCTCTGTTCGCAGTTCGGTGAGGGTCAGTGACGTACCGCCGAGCTCGGTGAAGGTCTGCTCCGGCCCGATCTCGTCCGCGGACGAGTGACCCAGAACGGCGGCGGCGCAACTGCGGACGATGTCGAGGAGTCGCTGGTGCCGCGCCGGGCCCGGTGTTTCCATCAGCCGCTGGCAGGCGGACGGGGGCGCGATGACGCCGCTTTCCTGCGGGTCGGTGCTGGTTTGCCTCGTGTGCGTGTCGAGGTTAGGAGCCGGTGAGGACGGTGCGGCCGCGCGGCCGGGCCAGAAACGGCGTCGCTGGAACGGATAGATGGGCAGGTCGACAACCTTTGGGTGGCCGTCGGCGAATACCGTCTTCCAGTCCACGCTGACACCCCGAACATGGGCGAGGCTCACCGCCGTCAGCAAGTCGGACGCCTCGTTCTCGTTGCCCCGTTGGCCTGCGGCGAAGACGGCCTCATCCGGGAATCCTTCTCGACCCAGCACGGCGAGTACGGCGTCGGGGCCGAGTTCGAGGAATGTCGCGACATCATTGGCACGCGCTGTCGCGACGGCGGCGGCGAATCGGACGGTGCCACGCAATTGCTGTGCCCAGTATTCGGGGCTGGCGATAGCGTCGGGCTCGGCGATTTCGCCGGTGAGGCCGGAGACAATCGGGATGACGGGTCGTTTGAACGTCAGTGAAGCGATCGCGGCGCGCAATTGGTCAGCGGCGTCGGCCATGAGCGGGGAATGGGAGGCGCGACTGACCCGCAGGTGCGCCGTTCTTCGACCACGGGTTCGGAATTGGCGTGCGATCGCCGCGACGGCGCCGTGCGCTCCTGATATCACTGTAGAGCGTGGGGAATTGACCGCTGCGACGTCTGCCAGGCTTTCCTGGCCGGAGATAGCTGCTCGTGCTTCGTCTTCGGTCGCCTCTACTGCGATCATCGCGGCGTCGGGGTCGGTCCGGGCCAGGCATCGGCAGCGTGCGGCTACCAACGCAGCGGCGTCGGGCAGTGACAACATGCCTGCGGCGTGCGCGCCGGCGACCTCACCGATCGAATGCCCGATGATGAAATCGGGTCGGATACCCCAGTACTCCAGCAACCGGAACATAGCCACCTCGAAGGCGAACATGGCGGCTTGGGCATAAACGATCGAGTTTATGAGGTCGCTGTCGCATGGCCCGAGGACTACTTCACGGATACCGTGCGCTGCCAGTTCATCGCCGAGCCGGCTATCGAGTTCGGCGCACGCGGCATCGAAGGCTCCGGCGAACACCGGATAGTGCTCGTACAGTCCTCGGCCCATTCCCTGCCGCTGGCTGCCCTGCCCAGTGAACATGAACGCCAGGGGCCGTCTCGACGCCATGCCGGTCACGACATGGGCGGCCGGCAGGTCCGTCGCGACGGCGTCGAGTCCCGACAACAATTGCTCCCGATCACGGGTGACCACGACGGCCCGGTGCTGCAGCGTCGATCGTGTCGTCGCCAGCGAGTACGCGATGTCCATAACGTTGGTGTCAGGTGTTCGGCGCACGTGGTCGGCGAGAGCTGAGGCGATCGATTGCAGAGCCTGGTTCGTCCGGCCGGAGAGAAGGCACGCGACCGGTGCCGGGGTAGCCGCCGAGGGGGAATCCTTGTCCTCGGGGTCGCGATCGTGCGGGGCGGGTGGTGCCTGTTCGAGTATCAGGTGTGCATTGGTACCGCTGACACCGAAGGAGGAGACCGCGGCGCGCCGGACGGTCCTTGTCGCGGACCAGGGCTGCGGGCGTGTCAGGAGAGCGACACCTCTGCCCGACCAATCGACATGGTCGGATGGTGGGTCCGCGTGCAGGGTCGGCGGCAGTACGCCGTGCCGCATCGCCTGCAGCATCTTGATGGCTCCCGCCACGCCGGCTGCGGCTTGGGTGTGGCCGAGATTGGATTTGACAGAACCCAGCCACAGCGGCCGCGTCGCGGGACGGTCGGTCCCGTAGATCGAGATGAGGGCGTGTGCCTCGATCGGGTCACCGAGCACGGTCCCGGTGCCGTGGGCCTCCACCGCGTCGATGTCGGCGGGCGACAGCCGGGCGTCGGCGAGTGCCTGCTGGATGACGCGCTCTTGAGCGGGGCCGTTCGGTGCCGTGAGCCCATTGCTCGCGCCGTCCTGGTTCGTTGCCGACCCACGGATCAGCCCGAGGACGCGCCGGTCATCGCGACGCGCATCGTCGAGGCGTGCGAGCAGCACCAGACCTGCGCCCTCCGACCACCCGGTCCCGTCGGCGGCGGCACCGAAGGCCTTGCATCGGCCGTCCCCGGCCAGCCCGCCCAAGCGTGCGAACTCGCGGAAGGCGGCCGGTGTGGACATCACCGTCGCGCCCCCGGCCAGCGCCAGTGAGCATTCTCCGGCGCGGAGTGCTCTGCATGCGAGATGGATCGCGACCAGCGACGACGAGCAGGCCGTATCAACTGTCATCGCCGGACCCTCCAGTCCGAACGTGTAAGCGATGCGCCCGGAGGCCACACTCGGTGAGGTACCGGTCAGGACGAAGCCGCGGAGATCGTCGGCATCAGCGAGAAGCATGGGGTAGTCCGGTAGCCCCATCCCGACGAACACACCGGTCGTGCTTCCCCGTACTGCTAGTGGGGCGATCCGTGCCTGCTCGAAGGTGCTCCACGCGGTCTCCAGCAACAGCCGTTGCTGCGGATCCATCGCGAGCGCCTCACGCGGCGAGATACCGAATAGTTCGGCATCGAATCCGGTGGCGTCGGGGAGGAACCCGCCGGCTCGCGGAGTGACGGGCACCGCCCCAACGTCGGTGTGCCGATTTCCGAGGTCCCATCCGCGGTCTGCGGGAAAGTCGCTGACCACTTCGTCGCCGTTGGCCACGAGCTGCCACAAGTCGTCGGGTGACTCGATACCGCCCGGATACCTACAGCCCATTCCGATGACGGCGATGGGCTCGTCGTCGGAGGTCGCAACCGTCACCGGTGGTGCTGGTGTTGCTGTTGCGGGCTGTTCGGGCGGCGGCTGCTCACGATCGGAGGCATCGCCGCTTCTCGTGGCCGCCAGGTGGCGTGCCAGGGCGGCAGGCGTGGGATAGTCGAACACGAGCGTGCTGGGCAACTCCAGCCGGAGCTCGTCGCTGAGGGCGTTGCGAAATTCGACTGCCGACAGCGAGTCGAAACCCAGGTCGTCGAAAGTCCGTTGTTCATCGATGTCGACCGTGGACCGGTGGCCGAGTACGACAGCGATGTGTGAGCGGATCAACTCCGAGAGAGCCGAGGTCTGCTCTGTCGGCGACTGCCCAGGCGACTTCTGGGTCGGCGTGGGTGCTCCGGAAGAGGCTGTGCGGTTGTCCGTGGGTGGTCCGGCGACGGCGCGAGGGCGGGCGATTCCAGGCCGGCGCCGGTGAACACTCGTGCGGGTCGTTCGCCCAGCGACGATGTGCGGAGCGTCGTATTCCAGGGCGGCGTCGAACAGTGCGAGCCCTTCAGCGTCGGACATCGGCGCGTACCCGGATCGGGCGATCCGCGCGGTGTCCTGCTCGGTCAGCCGACCCCCCATTGCGCTGGTGTGGGCCCAGAGACCCCAGGCGATCGAGACGGCGGGGAGATGCCGGGCACGGCGGTGAACGGCCAGTGCGTCCAGGAATGCGTTGGCGGCCGCGTAGTTCGCCTGCCCAGGGGCGCCGGTCGATGCTGCCGCCGACGAGAACAGCACGAATGCCGACAGGTCGCAGCTCATGGTCGCTTCGTGCAGGTTCAACGCCGCGTCGGCCTTGGCGCGCAGTACCCGCCGCAGTCCGTCGGGACTCAGTGAGGTCAGGGTTCCGTCCTCGAGGACGCCGGCGGCATGAACGACGGCGGTCACCGGGTGTGTGGCGGGTATTTCGGCCAGCGCTGATCCCAACTGGGCGCGATCCGCGGCATCGCATGCGGTAATGCGGACGTCAGCGCCCGCCGCGGCCAGTTCCTGGCGCAGGGCGGGTGCGCCGGGAGCCCGCATGCCGCGGCGGCTCAGCAGGACCAGGTGTCGCACCCCATGCGAGGTGATCAGATGGCGAGCGAGTAGACCGCCCAAGCCTCCGGTGCCGCCGGTGACAACCACGGTTCCGTGCTCGTCGAGGGATGTGGGAAGGGTGAGCGCGAGTTTGCCGATGTGCTTGGCCTGCGACATGTGCCGGAATGTCTCGTGCGAGCGTCGGATGGGCCAAGTTGTCACCCGCGGCAGGCGCAGGACTCTCTGATCGAACAGCGCCATGAGGTCGGCGAGGATCTGCCGGATGCGGTCCGGCTCGGCATCGGCCAGGTCGAACGCTCGGTAGTCCACGCCGGGACGGTCGCGGGCAACGTCGGCGGACTGCCGCACATCGGTTTTGCCGAGTTCGAGAAAATGCCCGCCGCGGGGGAGCAGGTCCAGCGAGGCGTCGACGAAGTCTGCGGTCAAGGAGTTGAGAACGACATCCACGCCCTGCCCGGCGGTGGCGGTCGCGAACTGTTCCCGGAAATCGAGGGTGCGCGAGGAGGCGATACGGTCGTCGCCGAAGCCCCATTCGCGCAGGATTTCCCACTTGACCGGACTGGCGGTGGCATACACCTCGGCGCCGAGGTGAGCGGCCAACTGCACCGCGGCTGTTCCGACTCCGCCGGTCGCGGCGTGCACGAGAACTCGCTGACCAGGCCGTACGGCTGCCAGGTCGACCAGACCGTAGTAGGCGGTCATGTAGACGACGGGAACGGCGGCGGCCTCGGCGTAGGTCCACGCATCCGGAATTTTCGCGACCATGCGGTGGTCGGTCACTCCCACGGGACCGAACGCGCGGGGGATCAGACCGAATACCCTGTCCCCCGGCGCGAGGTCACGAACTCGAGCGCCTACCTCGGTGACGACGCCGGCGGCTTCGCTTCCCATCTCGGCGTCGGGTCCGATCATGCCCAAGGCGGTCATGACGTCACGAAAATTCATTCCGGCAACGCGCACTTCGACTCTGATCTGGTTGTCGCCGAGATCGGACCGGGCGCCTGGGTGCGGCAGTAACCGCAGACTGTCGATGGTGCCCGGCCGGGTGGTGTCGAGCCGCCACTGCGGTGCGTCGGCGGGGACGGGCAGCAGATCGTCACTGCTGCATCTGTCCAGTCGTGGTATTCGGAGATCACCGCGCCGGATCGCGATCTGTTCGTGCTCGCCGGTCAGTGCGGCCGGGAGACTGCGGACGGAATCCTCATGGTTGTCGAGATCCACGAGTACGAACCGCCCCGGATGCTCGGCTCGAGCTGAGCGCACCATTCCCCAGATCGGCGCATGCACCAGATCCGGCGACTCATCGGTGTCGACGGTCACCGCACCATGGGTGAGAACGACGAGCCGCAGGTGTTGCTGCCGGCTGTGGCCGATCCACGACTGCAGCAACTCGAGGACCGCAGCGGCCTCGTCCTGCACGAGTTCCGCGACGTCGGCCACGCTGTCTGCGATTCGGGGCAGGTCGACGATCACGACGTCGGGTGCGGCGGTGTCTGATGCGGCGGAGGTCGCGAGTTCCGTTGCCGCGGCACAGAATTCGACCTGATGACCCAGCGTCCGGAGTATCTCTGCGAGCCGGGGGGTGTGGTCGCCCGCCAGTACCCAGCGCCGGGCGAACACGGATTCGTCGACGGCTTCCCGTATCGGGTCCCACCGCAGCCGATACATGGCCGCGGTGTCCGTATCCGTTGCTTCTGCACCGGTGGGATGGAGTGCCGCCGGGTCGGCTGGACGCACGGACAATGTGTCGACCGACAGGACCGGCACCGCGTGCTGGTCAGTCGTGTCTAGCCGGAATTTTTGTTCTCCGAGGCGCGTCAGCCGGGCCCGCAATGTGGTGGTCCGGATTGTGGTGCGGGTCAGGCCGTTCCAGGCGAACGGTAAATGTGCGATGGAAACCGGTCCGCTCACTCCGATCAGTTGCAGGGCCGCGTCGAGGACGGCGGGATGGATTCCGAACGACTGTGCGTGGCCGCGATCATCTTCGGGCAGTGTGATTTCGGCGAACAGGGTGTCGTCGCAGCGCCAAGCGGCAAGAATGCCGCGGAACAGCGGACCGTATTCACATCCTTGACCGGCCAGGGTGGCGTAGATCTGTTCGACATCCTCCGGCTGTGTTTCCGGCGGCGGCCAGGCCACTGCCCAGTCGGCGGGGGACGGCTGATCCGGATCGGAGGTGCCGGAGCCGAGGACGCCGCTGGCGTGGCGGGTCCAGGGCGGGGTGTCGGCTCCAGAGGTCGTCCGGGCGTGGACGCTCACGGGGCGTTGACCGGTTTCCGCGGGGCCGCCGACCACGATTTGTAGTTCGATCTCATCGTCATTGGGAAGAATCAATGGCTTGTGCAGGGTCAGTTCCGCGACCATGGAACTTCCCACTCGCCGCGCGGCATCGGTCACGAGATCGATGTAGGCCGTGGCCGGTAACAGCGGCACGCCGTGGATTGTGTGGCCGGCCAGCCAGGGGCTGGTTCGCAGGGAGACATGGCCGGTCAAGACCCGGGTGTCGTCCGTAGGGAGGTCTATGACCGTGTCGATCCAAGGATGGCCGGTGTCGATGGCTCGGCTGTGGCCACTGGGTGGCAGGCCGGGCGCCCAATACCGTTTCCGTTGAAATGCGTAGGTTGGCAGTTCGAGGCGTCGAGCGGGCTCGATGACGCGCCGCCAGTCGATGTCGACTCCACATGTGTACGCTTCGGCGGCTGCTGCGAGAAAACTCGGGATGCCGTCTTCTGCCTGTCGTTTCGACATGTCGACGACGGATGCGTCGTGACCGGCACTGGCGGCGGTCTGCGCTATCTCGCCGGACAGGACCGGGCACGGCGAGCATTCGATGAAGGTATCGAAGCCCCCGTCCAGGTATCGTGCGATCGCCGCGTCGAAATCATTTGAACGATCGGTCTCGGCTTCGTCGGCGCCGCATCGGTCATCTGCCGTAATGTCTTGTGCGCCTCGAGCGATCGATGTCTCGCCGGAGATACAAGCGGCCGCGATCGCACCGCGACGATAGCCGATGACGCCCGCCGGGTGTACTCCGCAGGCTTGCCACAGCCGCGCCAGCGACACTGTCACTGCCCATGCGAGCGGTCGGTTGACTCGGGGCTCGGCAGCGCCCGGTGCCTCGTGGTGTCCGCGCAGGATCGCTCCGAGCCGCCAGCCGGTGTGCTCGACCAGGGCTTCCTCGCATTCGGTGATGGATTCAGCGAATACCGGCGAGTCGTCGAGCAACTCGACGACCGCCCGTGTCCACGCCGGCGTGTCATCGGGCCGGAACTGTTCGGGGAACACGAAAACCGGGCCGTCGCCGTGCCGCACCGTCCCGGTCACCACTCCTGCGGCCTCGTTCCCGGCGCTCAGTGCGTCCAGTCTTGTTGCGAAGTCGTCGGACAGGGTGCCGAACACGACGGCGCGGTGGTCGAGGTGCTCTCGGGTGGTGGCAAGGGATATCGCGACCTCGCCCGGGTGCCTTCGCACATCGGACGCCATCCAGTCTCGGACTCGTGCCGCTTGTGCGCGCAACGCGGCACGGGTGTGGCCGGAGACGGTCCATGGGACTATCTGTCGGCCGGATTCGCGGTGGGTAAAGGCGATCGGCTGGTCGGAGTCGGCTGTACGTGGTGCCGGTTCGTGGCTGGGTGGTGGCTCTTCAACGATCACATGGGCGTTGGTGCCACTGATGCCGAATGCCGATATGCCTGCTCGGCGGCTCGGGCCACGGTCCCACGGCTGGGGCTCGGTGAGTAACGATATCCCTGACGACCAGTCGACATGCGCCGAGGGCGGATCGGCGTGGAGCGTCGGTGGCAGCACTCCCTGCCGCATCGCCTCGACCATTTTGATCAGCCCCGCAACACCTGCCGCAGCTTGCGTGTGTCCGATGTTCGACTTCACCGATCCCAGCCACAGCGGATTCGCAGCGGTTCGGCCCTGTCCGTACACCGATATCAGCGCTTGTGCCTCGATGGGATCTCCCAGGGCCGTTCCGGTGCCGTGCGCCTCTACAGCATCGATATCGCCCGGCGACAGCCCGGCATCGGCCAGCGCCTGTCGGATCACCCGTTCTTGGGACGGGCCGTGCGGGGCGGTGAGTCCGTTGCTCGCCCCGTCCTGGTTCACCGCAGAACCCCGGATCAGGCCCACCACGGGCCATCCTGCCCGGCGCGCGTCGCTCCAGCGGGCCAGCAGGATCAGGGCTGCGCCCTCCGCCCAACCTGTGCCGTCCGCACTCGCGCCGAACGCTTTACAACGCCCGTCCGCGGCTAACCCGCCCAGCCGGGCGAAATCCACGAACGATCCCGGGGTCGCCATCACCGTCGCCCCACCGGCCAGCGCCAGCGTGCACTCCTGCGCACGCAGGGCGTGACAGGCCGAATGCACAGCCACCAGCGACGACGAGCACGCCGTATCGATCGTCACCGCCGGGCCTTCGAACCCAAATGTGTAGGCGATACGGCCCGATGCCACGCTTGGTGAGATACCGGTCAGTACATAGCCGCCGACGTCCACCTCCTCGGAGGAACGCGGGTCGTAGTCCTGATAGCAGATCCCGGCGAAGACTCCTGTCGCCGAGCCGCGCAGCGACGCCGGCATGATGCCTGCTCGTTCGAACACCTCCCACGATGTTTCCAGCAGCAGCCGCTGCTGTGGGTCCATCGCCAGCGCCTCGCGCGGCGAGACACCGAACAGGTCCGCGTCGAATTCAGCTGCGTCGCAGAGGAATCCGCCTTCGCGTGTGGTCACCTTTCCGATGCCGTCGCGGCCACGGAGCGCGTCGAAATCCCAGCCGCGATCGGTGGGAAACTGCGAAATGGTGTCTTGGCGGCCACTGACGACCTGCCACAGGTCCTCCGGTGACTGCACCCCGCCCGGAAATCTGCAGGCCATGCTGATGATCGCGATGGGCTCCCGAGACCGGTCCAGCAGTCGCTGGTTCTCGTGTTCGAGGCGCTGTCGATCCTTGAGCGCCATGCGAAGCGCGTCGACGAGCTGATCATGTGAATCCGACATCACATGTCCCTTTCTTCGAATGCCGGCCCGGTCGGCGGCGTGGGGTCCTCGCCGAGCGCCAGGCGCACGAGATCGTCGGTATCCATCGTGTCGATCCCACGGTGATCCCCAGCAATGTCCGATTCTGGTCGTGCCAGTTCCGGTTCCGACGCGGGGCACAACTGGTTCCGCACATGTATGGCCAGGTCGGCAGGGGTGGGGTGGTCGAAGACCGTCGATGCCGGCAACTGCAGCCCGGTGGCCGTGTTGAGCCGATCGCACAGCTCGACAGCAGCCGGTGAATCCAGGCCGAGCTCCCGGAAGGTCACATCGAGGCGAATCGCTCCGATATCTGGGTGGCCGAGAGCCGCAGCCGTTTGGCGCCGCACCAGATCCCGGACTGTGCGTTGCTGTCCCGGTTCGGACAACCGCTCGAAACCCGGCGGCAACGTCGGCGGTGCAGAAGGCGAGGGGACCTCCCTCGTACGGGTGTCGCGTGCCGCCGGGAGTTCATCGATCGACCGAGTGGGGCGGATCGCTGCCCGAAGTCCCGCGAAGCGGTGCCAGTCGATATTCGCGACGACTGCCGATGTCTCGTGGTGATCAAGGGTGCGCTGGAGCGCGTCGAGCGCGGATTCTGGTGGCATCGGGATCCATCCCGCCCGGTCCAATCCGACCCGGACAGTGGGATAGGCGCTGATACCGGCACCGTCCCACGGACCCCAGGCCACTGCCGTGGCGGGCATTCCGTGTGCGCGGCGGGCCGCGGCGAACGCATCCAGGAAGCTGTTTGCCGCCGCGTAGGCGCCGTATCCGGATCCACCCCAGACGCCGGTGATCGACGAAAACAATACGAACGTGGACACATTCCGATCTCGGGTCAGGTCGTGTAGGTGAAGTGCGCCGTGCACCTTGGGGCGCAGATTTCGCGCGAGGTCGGTGGCGGTGAGCGAATCGAGAGCACACTCTTCGGCCAGTCCAGCAGCATGCACGATAGTGGTGAGCGGCGGCTCGGAGGGGATCGAGTCCAACAGAGCGGCCAGGGCCGCACGGTCGGCGACGTCGCATGCGGCGAACGTGACTGCGACGCCGAGCCGGCCGAGTTCTTCTTTCAATTCGGCGGCCTGCGCCGCGTTACCACCGTGGCGGCTTACCAGCACCAGATGCTCGGCGCCGCGGCCTGCCAGCCACCGGGCCGTCGCGGAACCGAGCGCGCCGGTACCGCCGGTGACCAGCGCGGTTCCCCGAATATCCCAGGTGCCGTCGTCGTCACGATCGTCATCGACGGGCAGCAACCGCCGGACGAAGATGCCATCCGGGCGGATTGCCCACTCATCGTCACCGGCGGTGCCCGATACGACGGCGAGGAGGTCCCCGATATCGTGTTCATCGAGTGATGGCGTCACGTCGACGAGGCCACCCCACCGGCGCGGCCATTCCAGCGCGGCGGTTCGGCCGAGCCCCCATACCTGAGCTTGAAGGGGGTCCTCGGCACCGTACGTGCCGGCCGGTACGGCCCCTCTGGTGACGCACCAGACCGGAGCAGCGATCTCTGCGTCGCCGAGCGCTTGCAGCGTCGTCAGCGTCGACACCGCAGGTGCCGATGGGTCCCCCGGCGAGTCGGCGTTGTCGGCCATCGATAGCAGCGACAGCACGGTCGCCGGTTCCGGATGCGTGGCGGCCACCGCGGTCAGTCGTTCGGCGATGGCGGCCCGGTCCTCGTCCTGCCGGATTGCCAGTTCGACGGTTTGTACACCGTGGGCCCTCAGCCCGCTGCGGCAGACTCGGATGAGATCGTGGTTGTTGCCGCATTCAGCAGGGCGCAATAGCAGCGTGGGACCTGCCGGAGGTGGCGCGGGTTCGACGGTTGATGGCCGCCATTCCACGCGGTATTGCTGGCCGGTCGCAGTTTTGGCATTCCCGCTCGGTTGATGCGGGGACCATTGGCCGAATATCCTCGACCAGTCTGGGCTGTGACCGTCGACGGTGGCCTGAGCCAGTGCGGTGAGCAATGTTTGTGGTTCGGGCAGGTTACGGCGTAACACCGGTACTGCCAATGGCGTCGGTTTCCTGCACTCGCGAACCAGCGCGGTCAGGACACCGTCGGGCCCGAGTTCGAGGTAGCGGGTGGCCCCGAGTTGGTGCAGGGTCTCGATGCCGGCCCGGAATCGGACGGTCCGGCGAACGTGGCGGACCCAGTACTGCGGGGTATCGATGTCGCCGGTGACGGCCAGTTCACCCGTCACGTTGGATACCAGGGGAATCTGCGGTGGCGTGTAGTGAAGTTCGGCGGCGATCCGCTCGAACTCGGTCAGTATCGGGTCGATGTGCGCCGAATGCATGGCAAGAGGTACCGGTAACCGCCGCGGCTTGTGGTCGGCGAGTTCTTCGGCGAGACGGGTGATCTCGTCGTCGTCGCCGGACAACACGACGGCGTCCGGGCCGTTGACCGCCGCGACATCGATACGGTGTTCCCGTCCCGCCAGCAATGGGGGCAGCGAATCCTCCGGCACCCGGACCGCCAGCATCGCGCCGCCCGTGGGAAGCGCGTGCATGAGTCGGCCGCGACCGAGCACCAGGCGGCACGCGTCCGGCAGTGCGAAGACCCCCGCGATGTGCGCAGCGGCGATCTCGCCCAGCGAGTGCCCGATAAGAAACTGCGGGTGCAACTCCCAGGCCAGCAGGAGACGGCACAGAGCGACCTCGAGGGCGAACAATGCGGGTTGTGTGTATGTCTGCTGCTCGAGCAGTGCCGCATGGGGGCCGGCAGAGTCGGCGAATACGACGTCTCGCAGTGGCACATCCAGTTCAGGATCGAACTGCGCGCAAATGTCGTCGAATATCCGGGCGAAGTCCGGGAATTCGTCGTAAAGTTCGCGTCCCATTCCGGTGCGGTGTGAGCCTTGGCCGGAGAACAGGAACGCGGTCGCTCCCTCGACTGCGACACCGCGGATGATTCCGGGCGTTGAAGCACCCGATCGCAGGGCTTGCAGGTCGTGGATGAAGTCCGAGTGTGCCTGTCCGAGTATTACGGCACGATGCCTGCGTGGTTGTGTGGTGGCGAGGCGATGTCCGGTCCGCACGGCGTCGAACGAGGTAGCCCGGTCGGTTTCGGAAAGAAGCTCGCCGCAGCGTCGCTGTAGCTCGTGCTGGTCTTCACCGGTCAACAACCACGGGACCACCGATGCGGCGGCAACCTGGTCGGCTGTTTCCGACGCGTCGGGTAGCCAGTGGCGTGTTCGCCGATACGGGCAGGAGGGAAGCGGCACGCGCTCGGCGTGCTCTCGCGGAAGTTCGGCGTCCCAGTCGATGTCGGTGCCGTCGATCCAGCGTTGCGCCAGGTCCGCGAGGCCGCGTTCGTGCTCCGATCGGGGCGTCGCATCATTCGATCCCCCGATGATGATCTGGCCGGCTGCGGGCGTGGTGGCGAGATGGTCGAGCGCGGGGAGCAGTTCGGTGGTGTCGGCCGCGATGACAGCCGCACGTCTCGCCCGGGGATCGCGGCCGGATCTCAGCGTGTAAGCGATGTCGCGGAGTGCGTAGGAATGCTCCCGCAGTCGGTGTCGGAGCCTGCGCGCGTACCGGCTCAGCAAGGCTTCGTTCGGTGCGGAGATGACGAACAGGTGCGGCTGTTCGGTGTCGATGGCGTGAAGCGGGGCACCCGGGGGTGGTACGAATTCTTCGACCACGAAGTGCGTGTTGGCTCCGCCGGCGCCGAAGGAACTCAAACCGGCCCGGCGGGGATGGCTGTCAGGGAATGGCAGGGGCCGGTCCGGGACGAAGAAGGGAGTACTGGCGAAGTCGATGTCCGGGTTGGCGCGACGAGCATACAGAGAGGGGGCGATCATCCCGTGCTCGAACTGCAGCAGCACCTTGCTGAGACCAGCGATCGCCGCGGCCGATTCGAGATGTCCGATGTTGGTCTTGACGCTTCCGACCGCGCACCGGTGCGTCGTGGGATCCGTCGGGGCGAATGCGTCGGCGAGGCCGTGGATTTCGATGGGGTCGCCGAGGGGAGTCCCCGTTCCGTGCGCTTCCACGTAGCCGATGGTGTCGGGCGGACACCCGGCATGTGCCAGCGCATCGCGGACCAGCGCGGCTTGCGCTGCTGGATTGGGCACCGTGAACCCGTTGGTCCGGCCACCGGAATTCGTCTTCCAGCCGCGAATGACACCGCGGACGGTGTCCCCGTCGGCCAACGCCGTGCTCAGTCGCTTGAGGACGACCGCGCCGACGCCCTCGCCCAGCACGATGCCGTCGGCGCCGACGCCGAAGGCACGGCAGCGGCCGCGCGGCGACAACATGCCCATCCGCGTGTATTGGACGAAACGAGCCGGATGCACCAGGAGGTTGACCCCGCCGGCGACCGCCATCGGTACGGTGCCGGCTCGGACAGCCTCGCACGCCAGTGCCAGGGCTGTGCCGGAGCTCGAACAGGCGGTGTCCACCGCCATGCTCGGTCCGGTGAGGTCCAAAAAGTACGACACCCGGTTGGCCACCTGATAGTGCTCGGCATACGGATGCGACGCCGTGCCGACGAGCGCGCCGGAATTCAGGTATGTGCCGTAGTCGTGCGCCATGACGCCGACGTAGACACCGCTGCGCCGGTCGACGCTGCGCCGGCTGTATCCGGCGTTCTGCACCGCTTCATAGGCAACTTCGAGAAACAACCGTTGTTGGGGGTCCATCTGGTCGGCCTCGCGAGGTGAGATCTCGAAGGTCTCCGGGTCGAACCGGTCGATCTCCGTCAGCAGTCCCGCCCAGCGCGAATTCGTCTGATGCGCTTGGGGGTTGCGGGCGTAGAAGCGGGCGTGCTGCCAGCGTTCGGGCGGGAGGGTCGTCACCGCGCTGCGCCCCTCGCTCAGGACCGGCCACAGGTCCTCGACGGTGGCTGCCCCGGGATATCGGCCCGCGATGCCTACGATGGCTATCGGGTCGTCGGCGGCGGCGGGAGTTTCGGCAGGTACGAGCGGCCGGCGGGGTTGGGCATGTTTTCCGGCGAGAGTTTGCGCGGCCGCGCCGATGGTTGTGTTGTCGAACAGTACGGTCTTCGGGACCGGACCGATCTTCTCGATGAGCTGAGCGGTTGCTTCTGCGATCGCCAGCGACGAGTGCAGCACATCACCGAGCCGGGTATCGGCGGTGAGTTGCTGGGCGGGCACCGATCCGACGACCGCCAGCACTTCGCGAAGAGCCTGCAGTGTCGCGTCGTCGTCTGGCGCCGGCGACGGATCCTCCTGCGCGGTGGAGGTTTTCGTGGTTTCCGCGACCGCCGTGCGATAGACGACCAGGCCGCCGGTGGTAGTGTGTTCGATCGCGTCGATCGCTGCCGCGAACTCCCGCGCGGGCTGGTTTCGCGCGGTGCGGCGGACCTGCAAATCGATGTGCGTCAGGCGTAGTTCATGTGCACGCCGGTGGAGGGCGGCGAGGACTTGACCCTCGACACCGCGGCCGAGAACGCGGCAACTCAGAGCCATCGAGGTGACGACCAACGAGTCCCCGTCAGGGTGGGCAAGAATCATACCGGTCAGCCCGTAGTCACCGAACCGGTCGCGAACCTCGACCGCCAGCACCGTGGCGCCGGCCTCTCGGTGGTCCCGCAATTCTTGTTCGGCGTAACGTCGTCCGGTTAACGTGAATTGATTTGTGCGGACGCTCAACTGTGCGAGGCGGGCGATGTCGGGCTCGTCGGCATCTCGAACCGTCACGCGAAGATCCAGTCCGGCAAGGAAACTCTCCAACGACATGGTCTCCTGGCGGTAAGCGGCGCGTCGAGCTTCGTCGCGGTACATTGCCACCCGGCGCCGATCCTCGGAGGTCACCTTCATTCGATCGAAGGCCCACAGATCGTCGACGAAGCCGGGCAGACGAGACTCGTCGGCAGGCACGGTCAGCGCTAGGACCTCGGGCAGTGCTGCTCGCACCGCTGCGACTTCCACCTCGTTGTCGTCCACGAACACGAAACTGTCCAGGTGCAGATTCAGCTCGGTGGCCAAGGACCGCAAGTTTTCCGGCTTGGGCAGCCAGTTCACGCGCCATCCGACGACCGAATCCGCGTCGAGTGGCATATCAGCCCGATCGAACACCGCGCGTACATCGGCCAGTTCGTTCTTACTGCACACGCACACGAGCACGCCTTCGGCAGCCCAACTCGCGATCCGTCGCTGCAAATACATGTGGCCGGGGCCGATGGTCACGCCGTCGACGCCGTCTTCGCCGACCGCCCCCTGCCACAGTGTGTGGTCGGCGTCGACCACCATGACCTTGCGTGGTGTGTACGCCAGGGCGTGGATCGCGCGTGCTGCGGCGGTGCCCAGCAGGTCGACCACATCAGGGGAGTACGGAATTCCGGCCAGCTCGTCGCGGATCGGATCGTAATCTCCGGCGACCCGGTAGCTTCCGTACCACGATTCCCCCGTGAGAACGTGAACTCCGCTGATCTCCATCAGTCTTTCGACCGCATGGCTGGTCGCGTCCTCGATGTTGCGCGCCCGCTCAGCTGACACTGTTGTTCGAGGTGACGGGGGGCAGATCTGGATAAGCAGCGGCGGGCGATCGCCATCGTGTCGCTGAAACTGTGCGACCGCATCGCAGAAGTCGTCGGTTTCGCGTCGCGACGATGCGGGCTTGTCATCGGCGAGCCAATCCTCGACTCGAAGCAGGATCCAGTTGATACCGCGCCGGTTGACAGCCAGCACGCTGGTCGCGTCCAGAAGCGTCTGGATAACCTGACCATAAGGCGCGAAAGCCGGTTGAATATCAGTGCCGTCGAGGCTCAGCAGTTTTTCGCGGGCGACTTCGGCGACGGTGTCGGCGGTAAAGGTCGCAGCAACGGCTACCCGTCGCAGCGCGTCGGTGAATGTATCGACGATGGCGACTTCGCCGTGGGCGCATGGGGCCTCGATCCATTCCATGATTGCCGCAGCGACCGATTCGGGCCGCAGCGCGCTGGTGGCGTCCGAGGCTGCACTTGTGAGAGCAGTCTGCATTCGTGGCGGTCTGACAACCAGATACCCGGCCTCGGGCCGCTCGATCGCAGCCGACCGGACCAGACCCTCGACCGCGGCTTTGGCTGCCGTGTAGTGGGCCCATCCTGCCACCGGATCTGTGATGGCACTGGATGACACGGCGATGATCCGTCCGGCACGATCAGCGACCATGTCCAGCAAAGCGGCCAAGGGCGCTTGAGCGAGCGCGACAGCGCGGCTGACATAGTCGGTGGCCCGATCAGTGGCACACGCGGCCAACGGCAGCAGAGGGGGAGGTTCGACAGCGTTGAGCACCAGCACGTCAAGGCCTCCGTGCTCCCTCCGGATCCGCTCGGCCGCACTGTCACTCCACTCCGGATCAGCGGCGTCGCCGGGCAGCAGTTCGACCCGTTCGGCACCGTCGCCCAATGCCGAACGCATGCGTTCTGCGGCCGGCGTGCTGTAGCGATACCCGACATAGACGACGAATCCGCGACTGGCCAAGGCGTGCACGGCAGCCGCGCCCAGTCCTCGGCTGCCCCCGACCACCAAAGCCACCTTGTTTCCGACGACGGGCCCCGTGCCGTTCAGCTGGGCAGTCATCGTCACCGACGGAGCATCGATCTCGTCGTGGCGTACACGGGCCTGCAGCCGAATGTGTGCTCGGGTACGGCCGAACTCTGCGATGCTGGCTAGGCGGACCATCCGGAAAGTCGCATCCACCCCGGCGCATTCGGCACGCCCGCGGAACACAGGCACCGACCGCCCGCCGTGTACATCGAAGTCGATGTCGATCCCCGCCAGCAACGCCGATCGTCCCGGCAGTTCCATTCCGACCAGGTAACTGCACCAACCCAGCGCGGCGAGTTCCGCCGCGCCGAGCCCGCGAGAGCGGAGATCCCAACGCGCACCGAGCTCGTCGAGTTTCGGATGTCCGGAAGGGAAATCGACCGCGCATCGCCACCCGGTCGTGATCTCGGCCAGTGGAACCACGGCGGCTTGTGCACGAGGTGCGCCGATGTCGCTCACGTCTTCCGGTTCGCCTGCCACCGGTTCCTGGCCTCCGTTGTCTGCAACGGTGGCGGCGTAATACACCACGGCAGTGAGCAACACACGACGTCCGTCCCGAACCTGTATGGTGGCTCGGTCGCCGTCGTCCCGCAGTGTTGTCTCATACTGCTGATCGGGGTTCATGCTGCCGTCGAAACGGCACTCCAAGCGACGAATTCGATGGGGACCTGCCGGCAATGTTGCGAGCGCCGCGAGCAAGACCAGCACCCCGTGCGCTATCGGGCGGCCGAAGGGGGTTGCGTGCGCGTAGGCAGGATCGCAGTGCAGTGGATTGCGGTCGCCGCTGGCTTCGGCGAACAGCGCGACGTCAGCGCTACTGACCGCGATGGTGGTGCTGCACACAGTGAATCATCACCTCTCCTCGGGCCCGCCCCCCTGATCCGGAGATCGAAACCGCACCAGCGCACGGGCGCCCTACTCCGCGGTTACGGGGCCGTCCGTAGGGCCGGCCACGTGGTCGCAGCTGAATCCCCTGCTGTGCCGAAAGAGTGGGGACCTGGGCCGGCTCTACACCGTGGGGAAGATATGTCGCGGCGTCGGAGAAGGAAGCCGAGACACGAAGGGATCGAAGCCGGTTGTAAACAGCATTGGACAAGCACTCGATACACGGAATCTCTTTCGGCGCATCATTGTTATGCCGACGTCGCATATCGACGAAGGTTGCTCCGGTGCGATCGACCGCAGACAGCACCATGGTCGGTGAACAGCCCGTCGGCGGCGGTCGAACGAGGTGTCAACTCCGGTCGAACCCTGGATCTGGCATGTCGGCTGCCAGCCTGAAGGGACCACCGGTTTGCCATGAGCATGGGACCGGGTTGCGTCCGGT
>NZ_BAAGSM010000031.1:0-8753 GCF_054782435.1 Nocardia thraciensis | reverse complement strand
CGAGCGGGCGTAAGGAACACAGCGCTCGACGCGCGGCTTGTCCTGCGGGCTGCGGACCCGTGCTCATCGCGATCCCGTTCGGCGTGATCGTGTCGGTGCAGGTCGGCAACCTCATCCACACCCTCGGCGCCGATTCGCTGCTGGGCGCCACCGGCGGCCTCGGCGTCATCAAGCAGGGCGCCCCGCTGGCCACCGGCTTCCTGCTCGGCGGCGCGGGCGCGGCCGCGATCGCCGCCGACCTGGGCGCGCGCACCATCCGCGAGGAGATCGACGCGCTCAACACCATGGGCATCAGCCCGATTCACCGGCTGGCGATCCCGCGGCTGGTCGCGATGGTCTTCGTCGCGCCACTGCTGAACATCCTGATCATTTTCGTCGGCGTGGTGGCCGGATACGCGGTCGCCGTCGGTGGGCAGAACGTGACACCCGGCAGCTACTGGGCGACGTTCGGATCGTTTACCACCGCCGCCGACGTGTGGGTATCGCTGCTCAAGGCGGTCATCTTCGGCTTCCTCGTGGTGATCATCGCCTGCCAGCGCGGGCTCGAGGCCAAGGGCGGGCCGCGCGGCGTCGCCGACGCGGTCAACGCGGCCGTGGTGCTGTCGGTGGTGTCGATCGCGGTCGTGAACCTCGGCATCACCCAGGTGGTCGAGATGTTCCTGCCCACGAGGCTGGTCTGAGATGGCGGTATCGCATTACGCCCCGAAGGGGCTGGGCTGGTTCGCGCGCTTCTACCGCCGCCGCGGACTGGTCCTGGCGCGCGTCGAGGGCGTCGGCTTCGTGCTCGCCTTCGTCTGGCAGGTGTTGTCGTCGATTCCGTTGACGCTCAGGCGGTATCGCGACGAGACGCTGCGGCTGATCTCCGATATGACCTGGGGCCGCGGCTCGGTGATCGTCGGCGGCGGCACCGTGCCGATGATGGTCGTGCTCGGCCTGGTGATGGGCGCCTCGGTGGCCGTGGAGTCGTTCACCATGCTGAACATGCTGGGCATGGGCCCGGTGACCGGCATCGTGTCGGCCTACGCCACCACCCGCGAACTCGCGCCCATCGCCGCCGCCATCGGCTTCGCCGCCCAGGCCGGATGCCGCATGACCGCCGAGATCGGCTCGATGCGCATCTCCGAGGAGATCGACGCTATCGAGGCGCTGGGCCTGCGCTCGGTGCCTTTCGTGGTGACCACGCGCGTCATCTCCGGAGCCATCTCGATCGTGCCGACCTTCCTGATCGGCCTGATCCTGTCGTATATGGCCTGCCGCGGGCTGATCACGCTGGTGCACGGCCAGTCCGCCGGGGTATACGACCACTACTTCTTCCAGTTCGTCTCCGGGTTCGACGTGATCGCCGCGGTGATCAAGGTGGCGATATTCGCGACCGTGGTGATCCTCATCCACAGCTATTACGGCTTCTTCGCCACCGGCGGTCCCGAGGGCGTGGGCATCGCCTCCGGGCGCGCGGTGCGAGCCTCCTCGGTGGCGATCGTGGCCATCGATATGGTCCTCACCCTCGCGCTGTGGGGTTTCAACGCGACGATCAGCTTCACGGGGTAGCGCGATGCCGAAGTATGGAATGCCCGGAGTCGCTGTGGACCGGCGCCGCTCGCTGCTGATCGGGACGGTCGCGGTCGGCGTCATCGTCGCCGTGCTGGCGGGCGTGGGTTTGTATCGCGGGCTGCGTAGCGACGACGGGCTGCGTATTGCGCTGCACACCGAACAGATCGGGGACGGCGTGCTGGCGGGCACCGCGGTGCGGGTGGACGGCGTGCAGGTCGGCGAGGTCACCGGCATCGCGCCCGATGAGCGCGGCACGCAGCGAATCGCGTTGCGACTGGACCGTTCCCAGCTGTTCGGCATCGACGACAGCCTGCAGGTGGACTACGCACCGGCAAACCTGTTCGGTATCAGCGAGATCGAGTTGCGGCGCGGCGCGGGTGGCGCGCCGCTGCGGGAGAACAGTGTCCTCGATATGACCGGAAAGCGTTCCGCCGCAATCTTCGACGCCACCATGGGCAGCCTGCTGCGCAGTCTCTCGCAGACAGGTGAGGCGGTGCTGACCCCGCAGATGGCGACCGTGATCGCGCAGGTGTCCAATGACGTGGAGGCCTTCACGCCGCTGGCGGAGGCGATGATCACGGTGGCGCAGACCATCACCGACAACCAGAAGATGCCCGCGTCGGAACTGGTGGGGCGGCTCGGTCTCGCATTCGACGGCGGTGGCAAGTTCGCGGGCGCCACCATCCAGGTGCTCGACCTGATCCGCGATCTGCCACGGCTGCAGGACAATCGGGCGGCCTACGACGCCGGGGTGCGGGTCATGACCGACCAGCTGCTGCCCGGTCTGGCGAATTTCGCCGGGGTGGCGGGTGATTCGCTGTCGGGCACCACGAACATGCTGGCTCCCGTGCTCGCGCTGCTGGGACAGATGGTGCCGCGACCGCAGCAGTCCGGGGCCGAACTGGCCGAGCTGATGAACCGGCTGCGCACGGCGATGCCCGCCACCCCGAACGGTCCGGTGCTCAATGCCGAGATCGATGTGCGCGGCGTGCCGGTGCTGGCGGCGCTGCTGGGAGGTGCGCGATGAAGGTCGGGGCCGCGGCGTGGCGGCTGTCGCTGTTCGCCGGGGTGATGATCCTTGTGCTGGCCGTGGTGTTCACCGCGATCGAGCGGCCGGTGTCCGGCGACACCGAGGCGCACGACGCGCTGTTCACCGACGCCAACGGGCTCAAGGTCGGCGACGATGTGCGCATGTACGGTGTGCAGGTCGGCAAGGTCGAGGGGCTCTCGCTCGACGGGGCGCAGGCGCGAGTTCGGTTGTCGCTGAAGACCGATGCGCCGATCTACGACAACTCCAAGCTCGCCATCCGATATCAGAACCTGACCGGTCAGCGCTATATCGACCTGCAGCAGCAGCCGCAGCCGGGAGCCCGCATTCCGGCGGGCGCCACCGTGGGCACCGAGCGGACCGTGCCCTCCTTCGACGTCACGAGCATGTTCAACGGCCTGAAGCCGGTGCTGGCCACCATTTCTCCCGAGGCGATCAATCAGTTCAGCGCGAGCATGGTCGCGCTGATCGAGGGTGACGGCAGCGGCGTCGGCCCGGCGCTGGACGCGATCGGCAAGTTCGCCTCCTACGTCGACGACCGGCAGCAGGTGATCGGCACCCTGATCCGCAATATGTCCGATCTGTCCGAGCGGGTCGGTGGTCGCGTGCATCACCTGGTGCCGCTGCTGGCCCGGCTCACCGATATCTTCCAGGGGCTGCAGAGCAATCTCGGCGGGCTGGCGCAGTTCGCGATGGCCGCGCCGTCGGTGCTGGGGCCGCTGGACAATCTGTTCGACGCCTTCGGCCTGCAGACCGGTGACGACGTGGATGCGTTGCTCCGCAAGCTGTTTCCGGATCCGCAGCAGGCGCTCGAGGTGCTCGACCGGCTGCCGGGACTGCTGGCCGGGCTCGACGCCGCCACGCCCAAGTACGTCGCGGGCTGGAAGCCGCAGTGCTCCAACGGAAACGCGGACGTGCCGCAGGTGTTTCAGGTACTGATCGCGGGGCAGCAGGTGGCGATATGCAACGGATGAGCCTCGGGCGCTTGCTGTCCGCGGAACGACGGGTCGCCGACGACGCGACCAAGCGCCGCCGCGAGATCCGCTACGGCATCATCGGCGCCGCGCTGGTGGCGATCATCGCGATCGCGGCCGGGGTGCTGTATGTGGTGCCGTTCGGCAAGCAGACCTACACCGCCGAGCTGTCGGAGGCGCAGTCGGTGAAGTCCGGCGACGATATCCGGGTCGCGGGAATTCCCGTGGGCAGCGTGAAATCGCTGGAGCTGAAGCCGGATCGGGTGGTCATGCGCTTCACCGTCAACTCCGACGTATTCGTCGGCGACCAGTCCTCGCTGGACGTGCGCATGCTGACCGTGGTCGGCGGCAACTATGTGGCGCTGTTCCCGGCCGGGAGTAAAGCGCTGGGCGACAAGCCGATTCCGGTGGATCGGGTGCGGCTGCCCTACAGCCTGGTGCAGACCTTCCAGGACGCTACCGAACCGCTGCGGCAGATCGACGGAGATACCTTGCGGCGCAACCTCGCCGCGCTGGACACCTCCCTCGACAAGGCCCCGGACTCGCTGCGGACCACCCTGGACACCCTGAGTACCTACGTCGATGCGCTCAACCGGCAGCGCACCCAGGTGTCGAATGCGGTCGCGGTGGCCGACGAGTACGTGACCATGTACGACGGCGCCAAGACCGATCTGGGCCGATTGATGGACAACGTCAATCTGATGGAGACCCTGGTGATCGACAAGCGGGCCGAGTTGCGCGAGGGGGTGCGGCTGCTGAACGTGGTCGTGCAGCGCGTCGCTGCGCTGGCGCCGACCTGGGATTCGGCGCTGAAACCCAAGCTGCAGCAGCTCATCGATGCCGTACCGCGGTTGCAGAACCTCGGGGACCAGCTCGAACCGATGCTCGGCTCGGTGCAGAGCCTGCGGCAGAAGCTGGGGGAGCTGACGGGTGCTGACGGTGGAGTGACGGTCGACCGGTCCGGGGAGACCATCACCGCCCCGGCGGGCGTGGATCCGCTGCCCGGCGTGGGCAAGGTGTGTGTGCCGGTGCCGGGGAAGGACTGCTGAATGCTGCACCGGATGCTGGGGTCCCGCTGGTTCATGTCGATCGGCGGCGCCGTCGTGATCGTGGTCCTGACGGCCGTCGGCTACTTCGTCGTCTTCGATCCCGCGAAGAAGACCGAAAGCTACTGCGCCATCATGCCCGACAGCGTCGGGCTGTACTCAGGCAATCAGGTGACCATGCGCGGCATTCCGGTTGGGAAGGTCACCTCCATTGCGCCGCAGGGTAATTCGGTGAAGGTGGAGTTCGACGTCGAGGCCGACAAACCGGTCTACGCCGACGCGGGCGCCACCACGCTCGCCGACAGCATCGTCGCGGCTCGGCAACTGGCGGTGGTGTCGACCGGCAAGGACACCGCGCGGTGGGCCGCCGGGCAGTGCATCACGAAGACCGTGACGCCCAAGAGCATCTCCGAGACTCTGAACGCGCTGGCCCAGTTGTCCTCGGAAATTCAAGGGCCGGACCCGAATTCGCCGAACGCGCTGGCGGGCGGACTGGACGCGCTGAGTACGGCTACCACCGGCACCGGGCCGCAGGTCAACGCCGTCGTGCAGAAGCTGAGCGCGGCGCTGGCCTCGCCCGACGCCGACATCGCGCACCTGGTCGGGATCTTCGACGCCTTCGCCTCGGTGTCGAAGAAGGTCGAGGAGCACTGGGGTGATCTGAAGTCCATGCTGACGCGGCTGGGCTCGGTCCTGGACCAGGCGACCACCGACCTGATCGGTCCGGGCGCGCAGCTGTTCGACGGCTTGGCACAGGTGGTTCCGATGCTCAACGACCTCACGACCATCTTCGGCGACCCGATCATGAAGACGCTCGACGTGACGGTGCCGCTGGTGAAGTTCCTGCGCGCGCACGTCGGTTCGCTCGCTCAAGTCATCGGGATGACGCCGGTGATCGCCCAGGCCTTCCGGTCGGTCGCGGGAGACGGGATCGGATACGCGCCGCCGAAGGTCGCTGTGCCGCAACAGAATGCGGACCAGGTGTGCGCGGCGGTGAACGTGGTGGCGCCGGGCAAGTGCACCGCCGACGGCGGCCTGGCGAAGGTGGACGCGGCCACCTTGGTATTCGGATTGGCAGGTGCACGATGAGAATTGGACCGTACCGAATAGTCATTGCCCGCCGACCGAACGGCGCCTCGCCCCTTCGCATGCCCGGTAAAGCCTTGCCCCATCGCATGCCCGGTAAAGCCTTGCCCCATCGCATTCCCGGCGCGCTCTTGGCCGGGATCTCCGTGACCATGGCGGCCGTCCTATCCACCGCGGGCTGTTCCTTCGACCCGTCCTCGGTCCCCGTCCCCGGCACCACCGTTTCGGGTCGGACCTACCACTTGAAGATCGAGTTCGCGAATGTCCTGAACCTCCCCGCCAAGGCGAAGATCATGGCCAACGGCGCCATGGTGGGCACGGTTTCCGGTGTGTCCGTGGTGAATCCGGCCGGGGCGGACGGGCGCGGCGGCGGGTATGTCGTGGTCGATGCCGACATTTCGAAGTCGGTGCGGCTGCCCGCGACTACGGTCGCCGAACTGCGGCAGAACACGGTGCTGGGCGACATCCACGTCGCGCTCACCACCCCGCCCGACGGTTTCGACAAGCTGCTGTCCGACGGCGCCACCATCCCACTGGCACAGACGAAGCCGCCGATTCAGCTGGAGGACACGATGGCGGCTGTCGCGATGTTCACCCAGGGCGGCGCGGTGACGCAGCTGCAGGACATCATCACCAAGTTCAACGACGTGCTGCCGAAGGATCCCGCTCGCACCGCGCGGATCTCGAGGACGATGGCCGCCGACGCCGTCGACCTGGCCGCCAATCTCGACCGGGTCGACCTGCTGCTCAACGGGATCGGCACCAATGCCCAAGTGCTGCACGAGATTCAGCCCGAGTTGGACAACATTTTGAGCGGGAAGTCGGTCGAGGAGATGAACGGCATCGTCGCCTCCGTCGTCGGCGTGACGAAGATCTTCGGCGTGCTCGGGCCCGTCGGCACCTCGCTGACCTGGCTCGGGCCGGTGCTCTCCGGCGCCGACGGCGCAGCGCAGGCCTTCCTGCCGCTGCTCGCGTCGTCCCGTCCGCTGGACCTGAGCCAGCCGTCGAACCTGCGGACGCTGGTGTCGCTGCTGCGCGACAAGGTCATCCCGTTCGTCGAGCACGGCCCCAAAGTGAATATCACCGGCGTGAAAACTGATGCCGCAGCACAGGTTTCGACACAAGAGCAGACGGACCGGATCGTCGGGACGCTGCGCATGATCGGAGCGGTGCGATGAAGATCGGTGCGCTGGCCTCGCTCGGCGGCATCGCCGCCATCACCCTGCTCGGCGCGAGCTACCTGACCTTCGGCGTGGTGCGGGCCGACCCGTTCGCCGACTACACCCGCGCCACCATGGTACTCACCAATTCCGGTGGGCTGGGCGTCGATTCGCCGGTGTTGCTGTCGGGCATCGAGGTCGGCCGGGTCACGGCGGTGAACAAGACCGCGGGCGGCGTCGAAATCGGGCTCCGCGTCGACGGCGACCGTGATCTCCCCACCGACAGCGTGGTCACCGCCGAGCACCTGTCCGCGCTCGGCGAGCCCTACGTGGAGTTCCGGCCGAAGAACGGCGAGGGGCCGTACCTGCGCGACGGCCAGCGGCTGGAGAGCACGAATATCCGCACGCCGCTGTCGATTCCGGAGGTGGCGCGGCTGGTCACCAAGACCATGAACCAGCTCGATCCGACTGTGGTCGGCTCCCTGGTGAGCACGGCGGGCCAGATGCTCGACGGCACCGACGCCGCGATCCCCAACCTGGCGCGCTCGGGCGATCTGCTGGCCGCGGCCGTCATGAGCCGCAGCCCCCGAATCGCCGATCTGCTCAACAGCTTCCAGGCCGCGGCCGCCGATATCGATTGGGCGGGACCGGCAACCAGCGCGGCCGCCCCCGAATTCGTGCGGTTCACCGACACGTTGAACGAACTGGTGGCCGCCATCGGCCGCCTCGTCGACAAGCAGCCGCCGGAGGCATTGACCGAGGGCAGCGGTTTGGTGCCGTTCCTGGCCAAGCTCACCGACGCGCTGCGGGAGATCGGCCCCGAGCTGAAATCCCTGACCCCGGCGCTGCAGCCGCTGGCGGACGCGGCGACCTCCGCGGCGCCGCGCATAGACATTTCCAGTTTGATCACGCAGGCCCTCGACGACGTCGGCAGCGACGGCGCCGTGCGGGTGCGGGTGAACGTCAAGTAGAAGGAAGAAGGAGGACCCATGTCGAACGACAGTGGTACCCAACCGAAGCGGGCAGTCGACGCGGAGGAGACCACCGGGTCCCCCGCAGCCCCGCGCACCGTATCGATCCGGCTGTCGACGGTGGCCGTCGCCGCCGCGGGGGTGGCGCTGATCGCGCTCGCCGCCGTATTCGGCACGCTGTGGCTGTCGGCGCGTGGCACCCTGAACGACCGCGACGCCCAGGCCGCCGACCAGCGGCATGCCGAGCAGGTCGCCACGGACTACGCCGTCGGCGCGTCGAATATCGACTTCCAGGACGTCAACGCCTGGGTGGCCAAGCTGAAGGCCAACACCAGCCCGCAGCTGGCCAACAAGTTCGACGCCACCGCGCCGAAGCTGCAGGAGATCCTGGTCCCGCTGAAGTGGACCTCGAGCGCCACGCCGATCACGGCCAAGGTGATGAACCACGACAACGGCCGGTACAAGGTCAACGTGTTCCTGAACGTCACCTCCACCAGCGCCCAGACCCCCGAGGGCGCGCAGAGCACCGTCACCTACACCGTCGACATCGACCCGGACAACGGCTGGAAGGTCACCGACGTGGGCGGCATGGGCGGAGCCCTGCCCAAGCAGTAACACCACTCCGCGCACAACAGAAGCCCCCGGTCGGCCCGATAGTCTTTGCGGCGGTCGGTTCGATCGTCATTCCGCGGTCGGCTCGATAGTCATTGCGGCGGTTGGCCCGACCGTCATTCCGCTAGGTTCTGTCTCGAAGTGAGTTGATGGGTGGCACCGCTGCGCGGTGCTACCCATCAGTGTGTTTGTGAAAGGTGTTGGCTGCGTTGGTGTATGGGCGAGGTCTCCGGTAGGTGGTTTAGACCGTGTCTTACGTGGTTGTGATCCGGTTCGGATGCGTCGGATCCGGTTGTGCTGCATGA
>NZ_BAAGSM010000030.1:0-116469 GCF_054782435.1 Nocardia thraciensis | reverse complement strand
CCAAACAGGCCCACTACCAGCGCCGACACCGATTACATTACAAAGTGATGCTGGAGTACTAGCCGTCGCCACATACACGCCGAAGGGGAGTGTCGGAATTTTTGTGGGCAGAACGGTGAGTTGTCCTGTTAGTTTCCGGTTATCCGCTCACCGTAGTGCAGGGCGAGCGTGTTGAGTATATCCTTCCATCCGCTGATCTTTCCAGTGATATTCGGCCGGTTCTTTATCGGGTTTCTGACGACCAGGTAGAGCACCTTGAGGGCGGCCTGCTCGTTGGGGAAATGTCCCCGGCGGCGGGTCGCCTGCCGGAATCTGGCGTTCAGGCTTTCGATCGCGTTCGTGGTGTAGACGAGTTTCCGGATCGGTGCCGGGAACTCGAGGAACGGTGTGAATTGTTCCCAGCTGGAGCGCCAGACCGCGATCATGGCCGGATATTTGGGTTCCCACTCGGCGGCGAACTCTTCGAAAAGGGATTCAGCGGCCTGCTCGGTCGGTGCGGTGTAGATGGCGCGCAGTTCTTTGGTGATCTGACTCCAATACTTTCGTGAACTGTATTTGAGGCTGGCCCGCACGAGATGGACCACGCACTGCTGGACATCGGCCAACGGCCAGGTGTCATTGATCGCCTCGGGCAAGCCTTTGAGACCGTCGCAGCAGACGATCATGACGTCGGCGACCCCGCGATTCCGCAGTTCACCGAGGACACCGGCCCAATGCTTGGCCCCCTCGCCGCCGGCGCCGACCCACAGGCCCAGCACGTCCCGCTCACCGGCCAGGCTGACACCGACCGCCACATAGATCGGCCGATTCACCACCCGCCCATCCCGGATCTTGACGAAAATAGCGTCGATCAGCACGACCGGATACACGCGCTCCAACGGCCGTGACTGCCATTCATTCATCTCGCCGACCACCTTATCGGTGATCTTCGAAATCAACTCCCGCGAAACATCGACATCATAGATCTCCGACAGATGCTTCTGAATCTCCCCGGTCGTCAACCCCTTCGCATACAACGAGATAATCGACTCGTCGAACCCCTCCACCCGCCGAGCATGTTTCGGCACCATCTTGGGTTCGAATTCCGAATTCCTGTCCCGCGGCACATCAATCCGCACCGAACCCACATCGGTATGCACCGTCTTCCGCGACCGCCCGTTACGGTGATTCCCATCCCCGTGAACCGGCTGATCGCCTTTGGAATATCCGAGGTGCTCGTCCATCTCGGCGTTCAACGCCGTTTCCAATACGGTTTTCGTGATCTGGGACAGCAAACCACCCGGCCCAGCCAGCGAGACCCCGTCTTTCCGGGCCTTGTCCACCAACTCCTGGGCTATCCGCACATCCAACCCGTCCGCCGCCGACCGCTGCCCGGCCGCCGGCACCGACTCCTCCGACACGATGATCCCTTCCGCTGAGATAGGCCGCCTCAGCCTCTCCGATCACCGTCCCGCCCACAAGATCTCAGACAGTCCCCGCCGAAGTGGCTGTGCCAAAGGGCTCAATGGTCAAAAGGCGCATTGAGAGGAGTTGAGGAAACCGGTGCTGTCGGGTGCAGCCGAACGGATGGCTTCGGCGGAGTAGCGGCCTGCGGTGGTGTGCCACTCGTGGTTGCCCGCGATCCACTCGCACATCACCGCGACGTGCCTGTCGACCGCGCGGCGTTCGGTACTGGAAAGATTGAGTCGCTCGGATAGATGCGGTACACGCTGCCGCAGACTGATGAAGCGCTCAATCAGCGTATCGGCCGCGTTGCAGGCTTCGACGACGGCGTCCTCGCGGGAAAGCCTCCGGTCCCGTGCGAGGTATCGGACCAGGTTGGGGTCATCGTGGGCTTCATCCTTCTCCAGCCCATAGATCTCGTTGACCATGGCGATGTGATCGTTCGCCACCGCACGCATGGCCTTGAGAAGACTGCTGAACCATGCAGCAGGCGGCACCTCGAAGTGGCCGACACGTTCCGCCAAGTCTAGTGAGGACCACACGCCGACGGTCTGTCGACGCAAGGCGTGATATGTCTGCGTGTCGGGGTCGATGAGGACAGCGCGATCAACGGCTTCGGTGAGATTGCCCTCGAAATAGTCCGCCCAGTTGTGGATGACCCTTCGACACCATGGCACGGACATTCCCTCGCGCAAACGTCTCCATATGTCATCGAAGGCTCCGACAATTGGCGTGACGTCGCCGAGGACCGAGCCCGGAGGGCAGTACAGAAGCTCGATCAACTCCTCGCAGGACTGCACCAATTGGGTGCTGTACGTGCCCGGGGGTATCTCGAACCTGTCGTCGAAGATGAAGAACCAGGCCATCAGATCGAAAGCCAGATCCAAATCGTCACCGGTGGCCTCGGGGTAGCCGTAGGCCGCCAGTTCGGGTACTTGGGAAAACAAGTACCTGTCGATCTCCTCGTCGTTGCGCAGTAGGCCGTGCATGCGGCACCACTGCACGCTCCGGTCTCGTGCGCCGATCCGGTCCGGGTTGACATGAACAGGGAAAGGCATGATGAGTTCTACGTCTCGTGGCACTTCCAAACTCCTGTACGCGTCATTTCAGCCTCTATCGGAGAGGGCGTCGACGTAAGCCGATAACACGCATAACTTCCATGTGCCGCAAGAATATGTGAAGCGATCAGCTCGCTCTTCGTGATGCTGATCCTGCCGCGGGTAGAGATCGAGTGTGCCGATGGACCTGAGGTTACATGTATTCGGTCGGCGCATGGCCTTCATGCGCCTGATGCCGTAAGGCTCGGCCGACCGGCATGCGAGTCTGGAACCGGCTGTTCCCTGGGACGCAAACAAATTGGCTGCCTTCGCGGATCGACTGCCGAAATTCGCCTATCAGCCGATGCCCTCCTGGTTGCCGTGAATGCGCATGATTCCACTTCGCCCTCCCGCCACGCTGCTGGCCTGGCCTGGCCGATTACGACCGTGTGGGCCGAGAGCTGCCATCGCGAGCGAAACGGGGCACCGGAAGGCGGAACCTGGGCCAACAGCCATCCGCCACTACTTGTCTCCAGCACAGGCAGTTTACGATATCGACGATATGGTGATCGACCGTGAATATTGAATACCCCGCAACTCGCATGCCCTATCAGGTACGAAGGAATTGCCATCTGCGCTGCGCTGAAATTCACGCCAAAGACTGGGCGCGCCGGATGCGAATGATCGGCGACCAGTCGCCACAGAATGGCGACGTACTGTGGAGTGAATCCGAATTCGATGCCATTTCCCTTCCGTCGTTGACCGCGCACCTACATCCAGACGCCTCCGAGTCCGATCTCAACCTGATCACCGACTGGTACTCATGGATGTTCGCCTTCGACGATCATTTTATGCGAGCTTTCATGCAATCTCGCGATACCGCAGCCGCCGAAAAATTCGTCAGGAGACTTGTGCACCTGATGCCGCTGATCCCGACCGGCGAGGCCCCGAAAGAGGAGAACTCCGTTGAACGCGGCCTGGCCGATCTATGGCCGCAGATAATCCGCCCGATGTCAGCCCACTGGAGGCAGCGATTCAGGAGAATCACGATACTTTTCATGGACGGACATCGATACGAACTGGCGCATCTGGCCGAGGGAAGAGTTCCCGATCTGCTCGAGTACATTCACCTACGTCGAAATACATACTCGGGCGACACCGGAGTCTGCATGATCGAACGTACAGCCCGCGAAATTCCAGAGAATATTATACGGTCGCTACCGATGCGGATTCTCATCGATGCCTTCACCGACTGGCAAGGACTGCGCAACGATATGGTGTCGTATAACCGCGAGGTGCACGACTGCGGCGTAGTCGACAACGCGATCAGCGTGGTACAACACGCCCTTAATGCGCCGCTACACAGAGCGGTCGAAACTGTCGGGCGACTCATGAACGATCGCCTGGATCAGTTCGAAAGACTGGCCAACAGGGACCTGCCGGACCATCTCGAGTCGGAGAATACCGACCCCCGTGAACGGGAAATCACCTTGGCCACCGTGAAGAGTATGCAGGAATTCCTGGCCGGAGTTGATTGGTGGCACTCTCGAGCTCCTCGATATGAGAAGGCGATCAGAATATGAATTCCACCGCAGCCCGCGCTGCTCCGGTGTTGAATCCATCCGCTGAGCGTCGGTGCCGGTACGCTCACGGTCGTGCCGCTGTCGACGATTCCGACCGGTCGTGCGGGCCGCATGAGCGGTGGAGCACGTCGGCCGCCACATAGCTGGCATATCAGGGCAGCCGTGGAATGGAGCTGCGACAGCGGCGCTCAGCAGTGCTTTGCGTGCTGTCATACAGGCTGTTCGGGAGCGGGTGCGAAGGTTATGCCGTTGGCCGTGATGACTACGGTGCCATTGCTGACCGGTTGCCCGCCATAGGCTCGGCCATGGCAGCGCAAGGATACTCGTTGACAATGCACGCAGCCACCCATCGCGTGAGCAAGGGCCTGCACCTAACTACTGACCGCGATCGGGTGCCGCCCCGGACAGGTCGTTCGCGAATGCGGAGGGCGCGGTGGTGCGCAGCGTTGTCCTGGTTGGGCGATGCGCGGCCTGTCGCGCATTCGATCATTGATCGTCATCTGCGGGATTCAGACTCAACCGCACGGTGCGAGATTATGCGCGGAACGCATGGAGGTGATGCGTGGCGCTGCCTTCATTCGGTTGATCGGCAGCGGGAAGCTGTGATCAGCGGCGGCTGCCGGGACTTCGATCGGGCCGGATCGCCGACTCTCGATGCACACGATTTACGAGAAGGACTGTGCAGCTATGGCTTTCACCGAGGCGGTGCCTGGAGCGGCGGTCGGGACCGGCCGCGCCTGTGGTAAGGCCATTCTGATCGGTGAGCACACCGTCGTCTACGGGTTGCCGGCCGTTGCGCTTCCGGTGCCGGGGCTGTCGGCCGAAGCGGCGGTATGTGCGTCGACCTCCCCGGTTTCGTTCGACCACCCGGCCCGCTGGGGCGACACGGGCCGTGATGCCGTCGAAGCGCGGTTCGTCTGCGCGCCGGGCACAACAACCGACAGCGGCGCCGCAGCGGCAGTCGCTGCGGCATTGCGGCACTGGGAAATCGAGTCCGGCAGTGTGGGAGTGTCTGTGCGGAGCGCGATTCCACCGGCCCGGGGCCTGGGATCCAGCGCCGCGGGCGCGGTGGCGGCGGTGCGCGCGGTGGCCGACCTGTACGGCAAATCGCCCGAGGGTCGGGAGCTGTACGAGTTGGTCCAGTGCGGCGAGCGGGTGGCGCACGGACGAGCCAGCGGCATCGATGCCGCGGCAGTCACAGCGCCGGGCCCGATCCACTTCCGCGCAGGAGTCGCGCGACCGCAGGACAGCGGCTTGGACGCCGTGTTGGTCATCGCCGATTCCGGGGTGCCGGGCAGCACACGGCAGGCGGTCGACACGGTGTGGGAGTCGCTGCATCGAGACCGCGCCAACGCGCAGCGGCTGCTGGCGCGCGCCGCGGAAGTCATCGACGCCGCATCCGCAGAACTGGCCGCCGGAAGCACGGCGGCGGTGGGGCTGCGGTTGATCGAATTCCAGGCACTACTGCGAGAATTGGGCGTCAGCACCCCGGCACTCGACCGGTTGGTGGCGGCCGCTCTGCGGGCCGGAGCACACGGGGCGAAACTCACCGGCGGCGGGCTGGGCGGATGCGTGGTGGCGCTGACCGACCCCGATGCCGCCTCGACGGTCCGCTCCGCTTTGCAGGCCGCGGGGGCGTGTCGAACATGGGCGGTGCCGATGCGGGGGTGGTCACAGTGAGCATCGAAACATCCACGCGCACAGTCGAGAACGATCGCTTCCATGTCGAGAACAGTGCGGTCGCGGTGGCGTACCCGAACATGGCGCTGGTGAAGTACTGGGGCAAACGCGACGAGTCGCTCATCCTCCCGGTGACCAGCAGCCTGTCGATGACCCTCGATATCTTCCCGACCACCACGCGAGTGACGCTGCGGCAGGGTGCTGCGACGGATGTGGTGGTGCTCAACGGCCGTCGCGCACAACCAGGTACACACGCGCGAGTCGAACGGTTCCTCGACCTGGTGCGCAAGCTGGCGGGACGGACGGAGCCGGCGCGGGTGGAGACCAGCAACACGGTGCCGACCGGGGCCGGATTGGCGTCGTCGGCCAGTGGTTTCGCCGCGCTGGCCGCCGCCGCAGCTGCCGCGTACGGGTTGCGGCTCGACCAGCGGTCGTTGTCGCGGTTGGCGCGGCGGGGCTCGGGGTCGGCAGCCCGATCGATCTTCGGCGGATTCGTGATCTGGCATGCCGGAACCGGGTTCGGGGCCGCCGGTGACGAGTCCAGTTACGCAGAACCGGTTGCGGCCGAGTTGGATCCGGCGCTGGTGATCGCCGTGGCCGATGCCGAGCCGAAGCCGCTGTCGAGCCGTGCCGCGATGCGGCAATCGATCGCGAGCTCCCCGTTCTACCTGCCATGGGCCGCAGCCTCCCGCACCGATCTCGCACGCCTGCGCGCCGCGGTCGCCTCCGGAGACCTGCCGCTGGCCGGGCGCATCGCCGAGCACAATGCCCTCGGCATGCACGCCGTCCTGCTCGCGGCACAACCGTCGATCCGCTACCTCACACCACAGTCACTGCAGGTATTGGACCGAGTCGAACAGTTGCGGGCGGACGGTGTACCCGCCTACGCCACCGTCGACGCCGGTCCCAACGTCGCAGTGCTCTGCGCCCGAGCAGACGCGGCACGGGTGGTCGTGGCATTGCGGGAACTCGACAGTCTGGTGTCGATCCGCATCGCACATCCCGGCCCGGGCGTGACTGTCGAACGCGGGGCCTGCTGATGATCACTTGTCGCGCCCCGGGCAAGTTGTTCGTCGCCGGTGAGTACGCCGTCGTCGAACCCGGCCACCCCGCGATGCTCGTCGCCGTCGACCGCTACGCTACCGCCACGGTCACCGAGACCGGCGGATCCACCACCCTCGCCACGGATCTCGGTGGCGGGCGGCGCATCCGATCTGAGCGGGGCGAGGATCAGCTGCTGCCACCGGTTCCCGAAGGTGCATCCGCGGATTTCCGGTACGTCCTGGCGGCGGTCACGGTGGTGGAGCGGTTGCTGATCGAATCCGGCCGCTCACCCAGGAACTTCGAATTAGCCACTGCCACCGCCGATCTCACCGACGGCGCCGGCCGCAAGCTGGGTCTGGGATCCAGTGCCGCCGTCACGGTCGCCACGGTGGCTGCGCTCGGCCGGTTCTATCGGCTGCGGCTGACCACCGCCGACCGGTACCGGCTGGCGATGCTGGCCACCCTCGCTGTCCACCCGCGCGGCTCCGGCGGCGACGTAGCCGCTGCGACATGGGGCGGATGGCTCACCTACCGCTCCCCCGACCGCGACCACATCTCCGCACTCGCAGCCGACCACGGCATCGCCGCCGCCCTCCGCGCACAGTGGCCGGGACTGTCGATACAGACACTGCCGACACCCCAGCAGGTGCGGCTGCTGGTCGGCTGGACCGGTACGCCCGCCTCCACCCCCACTCGGATCGCGCGCATCAGCCATCGGCGCCGGACCAGCCACGACCACGCCGGTTTCCTCGCCGAGAGCGACACTTGCGTCACCCACCTCACTGCTGCCCTGGCCGCCGACAACGTCGCCGCCGTCCAGCATGAAATACGCAGAGCAGCGAAGATTCTCGAAACCCTCGACCAGGCGGCAGCGCTCGGTATCGCAACACCGCAGCTAAGGGCACTGTGCGCTGCCGCCGAACTCGCCGGAGCCGCTGCCAAGCCCTCGGGCGCCGGCGGCGGTGACTGCGGTATCGCGATCGTCGACCGCGACCGCCCCGATCAGGCCGCCGAGCTGACCCGGCGATGGATCGACGCGGATATCCGGCCTCTCGACCTCACGATTCACCCGCACGAAGGCGAACCCACATGACTGCAAGGACACCGGCCGCTACGTCGAATGCTATCGGCGACCGTAAGGACGATCATGTGCGGTACGCGGTCGACCAGCACCACCACAACGCCGCGAGCAATGATTTCGACTCCGTCGCATTCGTCCACCACGCCTTGGCAGGTATCGATCACTCGCAGATCGACCTGGCTGTCGACGTCGCCGGAAAGCTCTGGGCCACACCGCTGTACATCAACGGGATGACAGGTGGTAGTCCGCGTACCGGTGAGATCAACCGGCAACTGGCGATCGCCGCAGCCGAGACCGGGCTACCGATCGCGTCGGGCTCGATGAGCGCATTCCTGCTCAATCCCGAGGTCGCCGACACCTATCGGGTGCTGCGCACCGAGAACCCGCACGGATTCGTCATGGCCAACGTCAACGCCAACGCCACCGTCGACCAAGCCCGGCGCGCGGTGGATCTCCTGGAAGCCGACGCGCTGCAGGTCCACGTCAATGCGGTTCAGGAGATCGTCATGCCCGAGGGCGATCGCGATTTCTCACGCTGGCCGCAGCGGATCGAGGCGATCGCCGCCGGGGTCGGGGTGCCGGTGATCGTGAAGGAGGTCGGGTTCGGACTCAGCGCCGACACCGTTGTGCTGTTGCGGGATCTGGGTGTCGCGGTCGCCGATGTCGGTGGTCGTGGGGGCACCAACTTCGCGCGGATCGAGAACCACCGCAGAACCGGCAGCGACTTCTCCTTCGTCCAGGAGTGGGGTCAATCGACCGTGTGCTGCCTCCTCGCCGCCGCCGATATCCCCGGTATCGCGATCGTGGCCTCCGGTGGCATCCGCTCGCCGCTCGACACCGCCCGCGCTCTCGCGCTGGGCGCCCGCGCCACCGGGGTCGCCGGGCGCTTCCTGACCATCCTCGTCGACCACGGCACCGACGCCTTGATCACGACGATCCGAGCCTGGCTCGACCAGCTGACACTCATCATGACCGTCGTCGGAGCAGCCACTCCCCCAGCGCTCACCGGCTGCGATCTGATACTCGGCGGAAACATCGAAACCTTCTGCCGCAGTGACGGTATCGACCCTGCGACCTACGCACATCGCAGTCGATCAGCACCGGCGAACGGGTATCGGACACCGCGGCCCTCGCGAGCGAAGAACCCGTCGGTGCCGCTCGGACCCGCAACCAGAAAGTGGTGGAAGCCCGCATGATCGACCACGACAGCGCCACCATCCCTCTAGCTTGGATCGGGCCGGTCCGCCTCTCCGGCACCACGGTCACCGGCGAATTCGATGTTCCCCTCGCGACATTCGAGACACCGCTGTGGCCGTCGGTCCGACGCGGGGCCCGCATCTCGACGCTGACCGAGCACGGCGTCCTCGCCACGATCGTCGACGACCGCATGTGCCGGTCGATCCTGCTCGAAGCCGACAACGCCGCCACCGCACACACCGCTGTCGACCGGCTCCTCGACGACTTCGACGCCCTCCGCGACATCGTCGCTACCGGCAGCCGGTACGCGCGGCTGATCGACATGCATCACCAGATCGCCGGAAACCTGCTGTTCCTGCGGTTCGAGTTCACCACCGGCGACGCGGCCGGCCACAACATGACCACCCAGGCCGCCGACCAGCTCACCGCCTGGATCCTCACCCGGATCCCGGGACTGCGCTACGGATCGGTCTCCGGCAACTACTGCACCGACAAGAAAGCCAGCGCCGTCAACGGAATCCTCGGACGCGGCAAGAACGTCGTCACCGAGATCACCGTGCCCCGCGAGGTCGTCGAGCAACGGCTGCACACCACCGCCGACCGGATCGCCACACTGAACACCCGCAAGAACCTCGTCGGCACCACCCTCGCGGGCGGAACCCGTTCCGCCAACGCGCATTACGCCAATATGCTGCTCGCGTTCTATCTGGCCACCGGCCAGGACGCCGCCAACATCGTCGAAGGCTCCCAGGGCCTCACCTACGCCGAAGACCGCGACGGCGACCTCTTCTTCTCCTGCACGCTCCCGAACCTCATCGTCGGCACCGTCGGCAACGGCAAACACCACCCGCACGTCGAATCCGCCCTGGCCCGCCTCGACTGTCACCGCGAACGCCCCCCTGGCACCAATGCCCGGCGCCTGGCCGCTCTCGCCGCCGCGACCGTGCTGTGCGGCGAACTGTCCCTGCTGGCCGCGCAAACCAACCCGGGCGAGCTGATGCGCGCCCACACCCGACTCGAACGCGCCACCCGCTGAGCACCACACGGAAGCGAGAACACCGATGACCGTCACACGCAACCGGATCCGCAACCCGGGAATTCACGACCTGTCGATCGCCACCACCCACTACCAGCTCGACCACGCCACCCTCGCCCGCCACCACGGCGTCCCGGTCGACAAATACCATCACGGCCTCGGCCAGGAAGCCATGAGCGTCGCCGCCGGCGACGAGGACATCGTCACCCTCGCCGCCACCGCCGCCGCTCCCATCCTCGACCGCCACGGCACAGACCGGCTGCGCACCCTGATCGTGGCCACCGAATCCGGCGTCGACCAATCCAAGGCCGCCGGACTCTATCTGCACCCACTGCTGCAACTCCCCGCCACGACGCGCGTCGTCGAACTCAAACAGGCCTGCTACGGCGCCACCGCCGGACTACAGTTCGCGCTCGGCCTCATCGCTCGCGACCCCGCTCAACAGGTCCTGGTCATCGCTACCGATATCGCGCAGTACGACCTCGACACGCCCGCCGAAGCCACCCAGGGTGCCGCTGCCGCAGCAATTCTCGTCTCCGCCGACCCCGCCATCGCCGAACTCGGCCCTATCACCGGCGTCCACTCGACCGACGTCATGGACTTCTGGCGGCCCAACCACCGCACCACGCCCGTCGTCGACGGCAAACTGTCCATCACCGCCTACCTGCACGCCACCCAGCACGCCTACACCGACTACCGCCACCGCGGCGGCCGCGACCTGCGCGAGTTCGCCGCGTTCTGCTACCACCAGCCGTTCACCAAAATGGCTTACAAAGCCCATCGGCACCTGCTCGAAAGCCGAGGACTCACCCCCACCAGCCGCGACATCGACACCGCGATCACTGCCACCACCCACTACAACCGAGTCATCGGCAACAGCTACACCGCCTCGCTCTACCTCGCGCTCGCCTCGCTGCTCGACCACAGCGACGACCTCACCGCAAAGCCCATCGGCCTGCTCAGCTACGGATCCGGCTGCGTCGCCGAATTCTTCACCGCCACAACAGTTCTCGGCTACCGGCAGCACCTGCGTACCGGCGCCAACCGCGACGCCGTCACCGCCCGCAAGCCCATCACCTACACCCATTACCGCGAACTCCACCATCTCCCCGACCCCGAGCGCACCGTCACCGAGGAAACCTCCGGCCCGTACCGACTCACCGCCATCACCAACAACATCCGCACCTATGAAGCCGCGAGACCGGACAACGACTGCCCGGACTACGACCACACTCCGGCACGGAGCTGACTATGACCGCCGCATCGCCCGCCTCCACGAACCGACTGCCACCCGCCGCACCCCTCGGTCCCGACCTGGACCTCCACCGCGGCTACATCACCCGCAGGTTCGAGGAAACCCTCACCCAGCACATCGGTGACCCACCGCAGCCGTGCACACTGACCGACGCCGAATGGCGCGAGGTGATCGACACCTGCAATACCGCTGTCGCACCGCTCGGCAGGACGATCCCCGACCAGCGGTGGCGCGTCTACACCGGCGTCACCCTCGCAGCGCAGAGCTCCCGGCACCTGACCGACCGACAGGGCCTCAAAGCCGTTTGCGCGCTGAGCAATACGACATTCGTCTGGGAAGACATGGATTCGGCGCTGCACAATTTCGACGCATTTCTGCCTGAACTCCATGCCATCTGCGACCGCTACTACCCCGCCGCGGATTCGCCCCAGGCTTACGAAGCCGCCAGGGTTTTCATCACCAGTGATCACATGTACCGGGACTCGCCGATCATGCGCACGCTGTGCACCACATCCCTCGAACAATACTTCCGGTTCCGAGTGACCGACGTCGGAGCGGACTGCTGGATGCGATGGTCGTATCCGATCTACCGCGACCGCGAATTCACCGAGCACTGCAAATCCGGCCTCGCCGCCCGCATGGTCACCCGCGGCCTGACCGTCGTCAACGACGCGTACTCCTTCCGCCGCGAACAGTCATGGGGACAGCTCAACAACTGCTTCTACCTGTGCCCGCTCGACGGCGACGGACTCGGCGCCTTCTTCGACACCCTCCTGGACGGCATCGCCGAAGACATCGCCTGTATCAAATCCTTCGACCCCATCACCCGCGATGTCCTACTCGACCTCATCTACGGCAACTTCATCTGGACCCGGGACAGCGCGCGCTATCGGCAACCGCACAACGACGTGAACAGCCGGATCCGGTGACCGACATGGAAACGCTTGTCCAGCACCGCATCTCACACCGGACCCGCCATGAGAGGTGACCATGCGATGAGCAGACCCGACCGCGATACCGCAACGGCTGCACTGACCGCGATCGGCACCTACATTCCCCCCCGGCGGGTGTCGAACCCGGCGATCGCGGCCGGACTGGACGTCACCCAGGATTTCCTGGACGCCAAGATCGGCATCCGCAGCCGCGCGGTCAAGGAGCCCGGGCAGCGCACCAGTGACCTGTGCGTGGAAGCCGTCCACGACCTGCACCAGCACACTCCCATCGACCTCGACGCGATCGGGCTGCTGTGCGTGGTCACCCAGAACCCCGACCAGCGCATCCCCCACACCGCCGCCATCGTGCACGACAAGCTCGGCCTGCCCGCGCAGTGCATGACCTTCGACCTCTCCCAGGGCTGCGCCGGATACACCCACGGCCTCGCGGTCACCACCACCCTCGCCAACCGGTTCGGCTTCCAGCACGCCCTACTGGTCACCTGCGACCCCTACACCACCATCGTCGACCCCCACGACCGCAACACCGCCCTGCTGTTCGCCGACGCCGCCACCGCCACCTACCTCACAACCGGCGCACCCGGCTACCGCATCATCGACGCCGACTTCGGCACCGCACCCGCCACCACCTCCGTATTACGCTGCGACACAGGATATCTCGCGATGAACGGCCGCGACGTCTTCCTCAACGCCACCCGCGCCGTCCCCGCCAGCATCCAGCGCCTCCTCGACCGCAACCACCTCGACCTGCCCGACATCGACCTCATCCTCGCCCATCCCGGCTCCCTGCGAATCATCGACGTCCTCCGCAAACAACTCGGCGTCGACGAAAGCCGGCTGCCGTTCGACATCACCGACTACGGCAACACCGTCTCCTCCTCCCTGCCCCTCATGCTCGCCCCACGCCTGCACACCCACCCGCCCCGCACCGTGCTGCTCGCCGGTTTCGGCGTCGGCTTCTCCTGGGGAACCTGCCTCATCCGATACACCGAACACAACCATCCGACAGGAAGCAGCACACCATGATCACCACCCACGACATCACCGAGCTCATGACCGGACTCGACATCGACACCGCCACACTGCAACCCGACCTCCCCCTCGAAGACCAAGGCATCGACTCCATGGACATGACCACCCTGCTCGCCCGCACCGAAACCACCTACAACATCACCATCCCCACCCACATCGCCGACAGCCTCCACACCCTCGACCAACTCACCCACTACGTGAATTCGGCCAAAGCCCCGTAGTGGGCACTACCGCGGTTACGTATCGCGTGTCATGGCCGTGCGCGTCGGGTCCAGCGAGGAGCAACGGTGTCCGCCGAGATGGCAACACCCGAAATCAGCGTCACACTGCCGCCCGTATACCTGCCCGATCCCTTGTGCTGCCATCCGCAGGTCGGGCTTCTGCAGGAACGCGGACTTTCCTGGATGCAGCGCCATGGATTCCTCTCTGATCCAGAGGTCCGCACGAGGGTGACGGATAGCCGTACCGCGCACTTCTTTGCGTATCTGTGCCCGCGATCGGATGCCGAGCTGCTGCAACTTGCCGTCGACTGGGGCTACCTGATGTTCGTCTTCGACGACGTCCACTGTGATGGGACCTCGACGGGGACAACTTTGCTTTCCTGGACCTAGCGGTGCGGATCATCCGGATTCTCGAGGTCCCGACCGCCGGCGTCCTGGACTCGGAGCATCCGTTCGCAGGGGCTGTGCAGGACCTTGCCCGGCGGCTGCATCGCGCCGCCTACCCAGAGCAGGTACGCCGGCTCGCAGACGCGCACACGACGTGGCTGATGTGTGTGGGGTGGGAGATCCCGGCGACCTACCGCGACGTGCGTCGGCCGGTGAACGACTACCTGTTCACGCGGATGATGTACGCGGCCGGCGCGCCGACACTCTGTTGGCTTCAGATCGCTGAGGGCGAGCTGATACCCGAGGCGGAAATCACCTCGCCCCCGGTGAGGGCACTGACCGAGATGGCAAGCGCCGTCGCGGCACTGGACGACGATTTGTACTCATACGGAAAGGACCTGTGGTTCGCACGAAACGTGTGGCGACGCAGCCCCCGCTACAACAGCATGATCGAGGTGTTCATGTCGGAACAGGGCATCTCGCGCGACCAGGCTCTGGCGGAGTGTGTCAGACTGCGCGACCGGATAGTGGCACGCTTCCACGACCTTCGCGCCCACACCGCCGAGGCGGCCTCCGCGCCGCTGACTCGCTACCTCAACAACCTGGGATCCTCCTGCGGGGAAATTTCGAATGGGGTCTCGAAGCTGCTCGATACACCAACCCGGATGGCTCCCACCCCAACGCGGTCCTCACCACCGGCTCCGTCTCGGATGCTCCGGCGACGACGGGAAAACCCGACCTCGCTGCGATTGACTGGTGGTGGGACTGATACAACCGCACTCGACTCGTACGGAGGCCCGTGTCCAGTCCCGGATTGACCGAGGATGCCTGGCCCGAAGTGGAGCTGCCTTCCCGCTGCGCCGCAGCCCCCACGAGGATGTCACCCGTTGCCGCACCCGACAGTGGGCCGTCGGTAAAGGGATGCTGCCCGCGGGTCGTGGGCGTTGACGATCAGGAGGTCGGGGTCGCCGCACCGGGACAGTTCGGCCAGGCGGGCGTAATTGCCGCGGACCTGTTTCCGGTTGTGTGCCAGTCTATTTCGACCATGCGGTCGGCGGGGGCACCCCTGTTGTGGTCGTCGATGACGGCGTGATGGACGAAGGCGCCGCCGCTGTGGAGGACCCAGCAATGCCCCGCGTCGACGGCGACAGTCACCACTCGCTTCGTACTCCACCGCACCATCTCGACAGCACTGATCGAAGCCGCACCATAGCGCCGTGGCGGCACAGGGCATTCACTCCAGATGTCACGGGCGCATAGTCGCTATGCGTTCGGCGCTGTGCTCTATCGGTGGTACGGCAGTAATCCTGGGAGATGCTTCGGTCCGGTCAGTGGACGAACAGCGCATCGGGCGTCGGCATCGGCACCCACCGCCGCTTGCCCACCCGCTCTCACTGTGTGGTGTCGGAGGGCGAGGTCGCTGATCGTCGAGTCTGCCGCGACGAGCGGACGGTTACAGATCGGTCCGGTAACGCGGATGACGCCAGCAGCCCGGCAGTCCATACATTTCGAGAGGCCGGCATGGCGAACACAGCATTGTTCGGGGCGCAGCTGTACACCGGCAATAGAGGCCTCCCCGATCTGCTCAGCGCCGATATATCGCGGCTCAGCGAGTTGCGTCGGCAATGGCGTCCAGACCTGCCCGACCGTCTCTTCGACCCCGGATGCCAGGTCGGGAGCCTCGACGTGCCGATCGGTGGACTCGTGTGGGCGGAGAACTCCGCAGAGGCACATGCCCACCGTATTTGCCTGGGTGACACGGTTCAGCTTGCCACCGACGCACCACAGCGACTCGGGATCGGCAGCGTTCACGAGCCAGTTCTGTCGGTATTCAATCGGTCCTTCCCGGTGCCCGCCACCGACTTCTGGCGTGGCGCGGCCGAGCAACTGTACGGCTTCGCGTGGTGCATAGCCGACCAGACCCGCATATGCCCGCAGTGTGTCCACGGCGGCGCTGTCTCCTGCGTCTTCGGGGCATCATTCGACTATCACCACTTCGCCGAGCAACTGTCCGACGTGGCCGAGGACAGTTGCCGCGCCCTGGCGGCCTACATCGACCACGCACAACAGGACCACGGCCCCGGCTCGCGGGAATGCGCAGTCATGGATTCCTGGCTGACCTGCCTGCAGGCGCTCTACCTGGACGTGCTACACCCGAAAGCCGCTGGCATCACGGCAGGGAACAATGAACGACGCAGCATTCGCTACCGCATCGTAAACTCGGCAGGCCGCGCTCTCGCCCTGCTCTCCGCCCTGGAATGGCCGGACGACGGGATCAGCGATCAACTGGTCGAAGCGACCGGATTCGCGGGCATGGTGATGCACGACGCCTGCGATCGGCGCCATGACAACGCCGCGAACGAAAGCCACAACTTCTTCACGCTGCTGGCCGCCCACAATCTGGAGGACAGCGGGGCCCTCGTGCGGCGGTTCTGCGTGGACCTGTGGGCCTGGGCCATCGACCACGATCTACTATGGCCGATCTTACTGGCGGGCCGAGTGCTGATCTGGAACGTCTACGTCACGCGGTATCAGACCGCGACACTGCTGGACAATCTCGCCCCACCGAACGGCGCTACCACCGACCCATATGCCGACCCCGTGCTGAACCGAATGAATCCGGCGCCGCGCGCCGAACATCCCGGCGATTTCTCGATACGCCGCACCTGCCGGGACAGATCCAACTACGACCGGATTGTCGACACGTGCCTCGCGCACTTCGCCGGCTGTGCCGGATGCCTCGGCTACGAGCAAGCAAGCTGGCAACAGCGCACCGTACATCTGGACGCGGGATACCTCCGCAAGGCCGCCGGGGACTGCACATGTGTCAACCGGATGGCCGTCTACACCGTCCTCGCACTGCTCGAGCGTGTGTGGTGGGCTGCCGATCCCACCGCCCGCTATACCGGCCCGACCGGTGTGTGGGATCCCTATCTCGTATGAATGCGGGCTGATTGCTCGACTCGATCGCTAGCCGATCGAATGACTGCTCCAACGGGGTGAGCGTTGACATTTCTATGAAACGCGATGCCGCCTTGCTCATGGGCTTTCTCGACCGAGTTTGGTACCTGTCTGTTCGCGACGGCTTGACACAGAGAGGAGCCGTTAATTAAACAGTCCCGCGTCGGGAGCAGGGCAAGATAGGCCTGCCTCCGCCTGCCTGATCGGACACGGCTGCGGCCTCGTGCCGCTCGACGACAGGGAACCTCAGGCGTGCCCGGCGAGACACCGGTTATGCGTGTATTGCATCTGAACTATGCGCGTCGCGTGCACAGTCCTGGGCACGGTCGGGTTGATGATTTCTGTACCGACCGTAGACCCGGTCGCGCCGGATACAGAACAGGGATGTAGGCGCGATGACAGACACGCTGACCACAACCGCACACCACCGCGCGCTGCAGGCCGGTGAAGTCGGCGCCGGGCCCACTGTGACAGACGATGCTCCGCCACATCGGCTGGTGCACCCTCACCGATGCCCCGATGCGCGCCGAATGAACGAAGTGCCGGATTATCGATCGGTGTCCGGCGCGCACGTTGTGGCGGCTGCGGGGGCAGGGCCTCGGGTGCCGGGCAGGATCAACAGTCTCGATGATCTGTGGCGCGCGCTGCCGAGTGGCAGGAAAACTGTTGCCAGGATTCCGGCTAACAGCTAACCGGTTCGACGAAGGAAGGTTCCCGAGCCCTGGAGAGGTCCGGTCCGGGACCACCTACACGATCATGGGCGGACTTGTGTGGCCGATATCAGGAACGGACTGAGATGGAAGCTCGGCCTGACGAAGCTTCGCCGGCTTTCCACCGGAGCAGGACGACATCATTCCCGGACACCACCCGGCTGGTGGTGCCTCGCCTCTCGTATCCATTTCCGCTGCAAGTACACCCGCTGGCACACGCAGCACAGCAACACACCATGCAGTGGGTGCAGCATCACTGTTTGGCGGTCGGGGCACCACTGGTCGACCGGTACCGCGCGATCGCACCAGGACAGTTCGCCGCGCTGATCTATCCACAGGCCACAGTCGAGGGTTTGTGGTGGATCGCCGACTGGGGTTCATGGCTTTTCACCTTCGACGATCACTACTGCGACGAGGCGGCGCTGGGCTATCACGCCGCGGCGCAGGCCCGGTCCGTGGCTCGGCTGGTCAATATCATCGACGACCCCACGTACGTTCCAGACCCCGGGGACCCGTGGGCGACAGCGTTTGCCGATTTGCGCGACCGATTCACCACGTTCGGTTCGGCGGTGCAATGGGCACGATTCGCCTCCGCCTTCCGAGCCTACATGCTGGGGCTGACCTGGGAGGCTGCACATCGGGAACTCGGCCGATGTGCCACATTAGCGGACTATTGCACTATGCGGTCTCACTCCTCATCGATGTGGACGATTGTTGCTATCGGAGACGCTCTATGCGGTTATCAATTGAGTGACGCCGACTTCTACGATCCGCTCGCCCTCCGCGTGACTGCCACGATGATCAATATCGTGTGTTTCGCCAATGACATCTATTCGTGGGTACGCGAATCAGCGACCCAGGGGCCCGGAATCGCGAACCTGGTGGGTGTGCTTTCCGAGCACACCGGACGAAGCGTTCAGGACGCCGTGAACGAGGCGGTCCGGATGCACGACGCCGAACTGGCCTCCTATCAGCGGCTACTGTCGGACCTCCAGCCGCACACGAGTGAGCCGTTGCGCCGCTATTTCGATGGATTGAGCGCGTGGCTGGTCGGCAACGGCGTATGGTCACTATCCACCTCACGTTACGGACTTGCCGATAACTACACCTTCGCAGAGGATCAGGAGCCAGCCAACGCCCGATCCAGATCTGACGGCCGTCGACGTTGCTGAAGTGCATGAAAAGGCGGTTGCCAGTCATGGTGCTTCGCTGCAGGCCCGGCGGAATGAGTACGGAACAACTCGCCATAACGGCCGCTACGGGCAAGGAGTTCGGCGTGGCTGCCGGGTTCTAGGTGTCATGCCCTGGGTTGATGATTTGTCGTGCGGCAGAACAGGTTGGTAATTAACGGTTTCCGTGGTCCGTGTGCACGACATCGGCTGCGCCGTTGCGTTCGGAACTCGGATAGCGTCGTCTTTGCGGGTCAGCTGTGGAGGTGTTTGCGTGGGTCGGGGAAACCGAGTTCGGTGTATCCAGGTGCGCGTTCGTAGAGAGTTTTGGCGATGACGGGTGTGAGTGCGTCGTGGTAGTCGTGGACAGTGGCGGTGGTTTTGGCGGGGTGTGGTCTGGTGATGCGGCCGACGTACTGGACGAGGCGGCCTTTGAACTTCACCGGGGCGGCGAGGAACAGCGTGTCCAGTGCGGGGCAGTCGAAGCCTTCACCGATATACGGGCCGGTGCCGACGATCAGCAGCCGTAGCCCGCGTTGCTGATGGGTGGTGATGGTGTCGGTGGCTGCTCGGCGTTCGCGGGCGTTCATTCCGCCGCGCAGGACGATGATCTCGCCGAGGCCGGCGGCGCGGAGCCGGTCGGCCAGCGCGGTGAGGTGATGGACCCAGCTGGTCAGGACGAGGATGTTCGCGCCGTCGCGGTGCGCTGCGACGACATCGGTGACGATCTGGTCGAGGCGGTCGGCGTTGGTGGCCAGAGCGCGGTAGATCTTCGCGATCCCGCCGGGCTGTGCCGGGTCGGCGTCGCCGGTGTAGGCGAAACGGGTGGGGTGGACGTGCAGCACCGGATGTGGGCCGGGTGCTGCACCGCCTGCCGGCAGTTCGCCTGCTTTGGGGGCGTCGACGGTGTGGGTGTGGGTGCCGAGCTGATGGTAGATGAGGTCGTTGAGCTGGTCGCGGCGATACGGCGTGGCGGTCAGGCCGAGCCAATACCGTGCGGGGATGTTGTTGAGGACATCGGTGAACGCCGTCGCCGCCACGTGGTGGCATTCGTCGACCACCACGAACCCGTAACCGCCGGTGAGCTCGGCGATATTGGCTCTGCGGGCGAGGGTGGGCAGCAGCGCGACGTCGACGACGCCGGTGGTTTTGGATCGGCCGCCGCCGATCTGCCCGCACTTGATGCCGAGGTGTTCGCTGATGCGGGCGCGCCACTGGTCGGCGAGGGCTTTGCGGTCGACGATGATCAGCGTCGAGGAGCCGCGTGCGGCGATGGCGGCGCAGGCGATCACGGTCTTCCCCGTCCCCGGTGGCGCCACGACCAGGGTCGCGTCCGCTGTGCCGATGTCTCGCAGCGCGCGGTGCTGCTCGGGCCGGAGCTCGGCAGTGCAGGTGAAGGGGTGGGCGGTGCCGTGGCCGCGGGTGTCGTCGATGTGCAGGGTGCTACCGGCGGATTCGATGAGCGTGGTCAGCAGGGGTAGCAGGCCGCGGGGCAGGATCAGGTCTCCGTCGAGTGTTTCGTCGTAGCTGCGCAGGAATCGTGGTGTGTCCCAGGTGCTGCGGCGGGCGCGCTGGCGCGCGTAGAACTCCGGATTCGGGATCGACGCAGCGTGTTTGACCGCGGAGATCATCGCGGGCCCGAGATCGGTGGCCGTTACCTGGATCCGGGCGGCGAACGACGCTCGCACCACCGCGGCGGGCCTCGGCACGATCTTCGACGCCGTCGGCAGTCGCAGCCGCCGCACGTCGTGGCCGACCGTGGGCTGCGGCAGCGAGTTGACCAGCGCGGCAACCTGTTTCGCGGACAGGCGGGGGATGCTCGACAGGTATGCCCACTGGTCGTCGAACGGTTCGAGGGTTGCGGGGTCGAGGAACAGCGTGGTGCCGTGCCGGCGACGGGCACCGTTGAGGGGTGCGGCGATGAGGTTGCCGACCCCGCGTCCGGTGTGGGTGTCCTGCGACGGGAACAGCCGGTCGTAGCTGGCCAAGCTCATTCGGCCGCGCAACCCGATCGCCTCGGCGAGCAGCCCGGTCGCGATCCGCCGGGCCGACGCCGCCGGTGTGGCCTGAGCGAAGAAGATCCACACGTGCGCGCCCCGCCCGGACTGCGACACCTCCAGCGCGGCCGGAATATCGGTGGCGCGCGCGGCTTTCAGGTACGCCAGCGCATCCAGCATGGCGGTGTCTTTGTCGAAGTCGGCAGCGATCCACCGGCAGGTGTCGTCGTCGGCCAGCGGATACAGGCCGATGTGGTGGTTGCCGCGCAGATGCCGGTCGACGACGTCGGCGGTGAGCGGCAGGTACGTCGCATCCGCCGCTGACATGCCCTTGCGCCAGTATCCCTCGATCGCGGGCACCCACCCTGATCGCCCACTGCGAGGGTTCTCCCACCGCACCGCGTAGGTATCGGACCGGCACCGGAACAGATCGAGGTAGAACGCGACCTTCGCCTGCGGTGACGTCTCTCTGTCGACCGGTGTGCCCGCCGCAGTCTGGTCCGGTACCGCGGCACGGGCATGTTCCTCGGTGAGCCGCAACAGATTCCGCAGCCGGGTGTTCTCTGCCCGCAGGGCGTCGAGTTCGCCGGGAAATACCTCCACGGGCACCCAGTGTGCACCGCCGGCACCCGGCCCCGGAATGGTGGGCTGCGGTCATGAAACGCCCGGCGGCGCACCCGGTGGCTCCCGGCGGCGCGGGCGGTTGCCCGATACCGCGCCGCGTCCGCGCGCTGTGGTGAAGACCGGTGTGAGTGGTTTCCCCGGTCGCGCCGCACGACGACCGCACCGGCTCTCGCGTGACGATCACGGGGCCGTCGGGTTTCCTCCCACCGGCGGGTACGCGGACCAGGCGTTTGTGTCGGGTAGAAGTATCCACGTGCCGCCAGAGTTACCGCTGTACGCGGTGCCCGTCCGACCGGCCGGCGGGGTGCCCGCGGACCGTTCACCGACCGTCGAGACGGTGTGGCGTGGGCGTGCGCGACGGGAACGGCCGTGGGTCACCCTGCGCGACATAGCTTTTCCAGTCCCGCTGGTGGGGGTTGCGATGGACGGATCCGGTGGATGCGGGGTGCGGGTCACCGACCTGCGGGCCCCCACCGTCAGTGAACGCGATGGCTGGACACTCGACTGTGCACGTCACAGCCGCCAACGATTTCGCCACTGTGCAGCTGCGATTGTCGATCGGGCGGTCGGCTCCCACCGTTGGCACTCCCGAAACAACGCCCGTTTGCGCGAGCATCCCGCGCAATTGCGGGCCGCCGAGTCGACCGAGACCAACGGTCGATGCTGGTCGCCCACGGCCAACTGGGCCTCGGGCACGTGATGAAAGTAGCCGACGAGCCGATGTTCAGGATCGCTTCGTGACCACGGGTACCTGATGACCTCCTCACCGTCGCGGTATGTAGTGGACGCATCGCTGTTATGCAGGGGATGTCATTCAGCATCGGCGGTTGAGCCCGATACTTGAGTATGAAAGCTGTTCTGCCGCAACTCTACTGGGAGCCGGAATAGGAGAGGGCTCGGAAATGATCGACATCACCGGTGCCGCAACTGTTCCATGCCCGATCCCGACCGCGCCGGGGGCGCTGCCGCTACTCGGGCACCTGCCGCATCTGTTCCGACGGCCCCTCGAGTTCTTCACTTCCCTGCCCGCCTACGGGGACCTGGTAGTCGTCCGGGTCGGCACGGCCAAGGCGGTCGTGGTTTGCGAGCCCGCCCTGGTCGGCCAGGTCTTGCGGCATGACGAGATATTCGACAAGGGGGGCTTCTTTTTCGACAGGCTCCAGGAGGCCATGGGCGAGGGATTGGCCACGGTAACTCGCAGCAGAGGTCACCGGTCGCAGCGTCGTCTGTGCCAGCCGGCGTTCCACGCGGCCCGCATGCCTGGGTATGGCCGGGCTGTGACCGCTTGTGTCGTTTCGGTGATCGACGAATGGCACGACGGACAGGTCTTGGATGTATTCGACGAAACGACGGCGATATCATCGAGCATTTTGGCCGACACGATGTTTTCCGACACCCTGGCTCCTACCGTGCGGCGTCAGGCAATTGATGATGTTGCCGCCGTTATAGCAGGACTCTATCGGCGTATGCTGACGCCGCCGTCGCTGGACTGGTTGCCAATTCCCGGAAATCGCCGCTACAACCGCGCCAACGCTCGCCTGCATCAGACCATGGCGGACCTCATTGCGGATCGACGTAGCAGTGCCATCGACCATGGGGATCTGTTGTCGGCATTGCTGAGCGCACACGACACCGACGACAGTGACCGTGGCTTGTCCGACACCGAGATCATCGATCTGGTCAGGACATTCTTCTTCGCGGGGACGGAGACCACCGCGAAAACCTTGGCGTGGGCGCTCGGTCTGCTTGCGCAGCACCCGGAGATCGAACAGCGTCTGCAAGCCGAGGCCGAGGCCGTCCTGGCGGGCCGTCCGGCCGAGCATGCCGACCTCCCTCGACTGGTACTGGCCGGCCGGGTGATCACCGAAACCCTGCGGCTGTGGCCGCCGCGGTGGATATTGACCCGTCGTGTCACTGCCACACCCGGCTGGGGCGATACTCGGTCCCCGAGGGGACCACCCTGGTCTACAGCCCCTACCTCATCCACCGTCGCCCCGACCTGTATGACAACCCGGATCGTTTCGACCCCGATCGCTGGCTGCCCGGGCGTGCGATACCGAAGGACGGGTTCATTCCATTCGGCGCCGGCGCCCGCAAATGCATCGGTGAACAATTCGGGACCATCGAGGCCGTTCTCGCGTTGACCACCATCGTCTCCCGCTGGCGGCTGCAAGCCCTACCTGGCCACCGCCTGAACCCCGAACCAGCCGGCACCCTGGGTCCGCGGGGGCTGCGCCTGACCGCCACCCGCCACACACCCGAAGGGTGGTGATCACCATGATCCCGACGTTCACCGCTCCTACTCCTCCGGAGGTCAGCCCCTACATCGACGAGGTCGAGGGCCATGTGCAGGCCTTTGGTGGACGGGTCGGCCTCGACGAAACCGATGACGGCACTCGACGGCTGCGGGCCGGATACGGCGAGTTCGTCGCCTTGACCTATCCGGAGGCCTCGTATGAGGACCTGTGCCTCTGTGCAGAGTGGTTGTTTGTCACCTTTCTGCTCGACGACCTACATACGTTGAGCAGGTACGACTCGCCTCAGGCATGGGCGCCGGTACACCGGCGGCTGCGCCAGCTCATCGAGTCAGGACAGGACACCAGCACGGACGGTACCGAGTTCACCCACTCGATCGCTGAGGTGGCACGCCGCACCCGGGAGCGCGTGTCGCCGGGCTTCTACCGGCGATTCACCCACCACCTAGACCTGTTCTTCACCGGATTCGAACGCGAGTCCCGCGATCGGCTGCACGGCAACATCCCCGCGGTCGCCGATTTCACGCAAACCCGGCGGCTGTCGGTGGGCATGGAGTTCGGATTCGACCTCGTGGAATTGAGCCAGAGCGTCGAGATCTGCGACCACGTGTACGCCTCACCGGTCTACCAAGCCCTGGTCACTGCCGCCAGCGATGTGGTGGCGTGGCAGAACGACATGCACTCGGTCCATCTGGACATCCAACGCGGCGACATTCACAACCTGGTGCTGGTACTGCGCGCAGCCCACAACATCGACCTGGACAGCGCCCTCGCCGTGACCGCTAGCAAGATCACCCAGCGAATCGCCGACTTCCACGCCGCAGAACGCGCCCTGCCCAACACCCTCAGACAGCTGGGTATCGTGGCGGACGAACACCAACAGATCCTGCGAACCGCCGCCGGGATGCGGCAATGGACCAACGGCTGCCTGCACTGGTATCGGCGGACAACGCGCTACACCATCCCCGACGCCACAGCCCATCCCGACAGCCAGCATTCCTACCTGCAGGACCTGATCTGGCCGGCGGAACAACCCAATTCAGTTCCGAAGGCCTGATCGCCTTCGCCGCTGCGCGGGGTGGATCGGGGCCAGTCCGAGGGGCGGTGGATCGGCCTCGCCGTTTCCTTGGAGCCCACCGTTCGGCAACGGGTAGGCCACAACCCACGGTAGCGTGGTCGCTCGCAGTGAGGCACGTCAGTCTCGACAAAACAATTGGGGGTAAACCCTCGTCAGCCGTGTTCGGCGGACACTGGGACGACGGTTGGATCGGTGCGATGCGGTCGCCGCATAGTCGTTATGCGTGAGCTGCCGTTCATTGCTCTCGGGTCGAGGGTGAATCTGTAGCTGTCACCCGTTTCTCGCATAACCGGGGATGGTGGAAATTACCGAAACTACCCAGTTCGACATCGGCCGCATTGCCGCGGTGGTCACGGCCGGGGGCGGAGCACAACACAGCTGTCAGAAATTCGACAGCGTCTTGTCTGCAGGCATCATGTCTTTTCCTGACTGCAGACGAGCCGACGTATTGACCACACTGGCCGGTCACGTCGCATGGCGAGATCGGCGAATCCCGTGAACAACAACTGCGAACCCTTGTGTCGCCATAGGAAAGATCTGATCCTGCGGAAGGACAGTTGAGAAATGTCCGATTTCAACCCTGCCTACCAGCGACTCGAATACGGCACCGAGTACAGCGTGCCTCCGATTCCGGTTCAACTCCCCCTGGCGACGCACGGGGACTATGAGGCACTCGCCCCGCAAGTGCTGCATTGGTTACGGCCCTACTTCCAGCAGTACTTCCGAGAACCAGACGAGAGTGGCACACCACGCACCGATCGCAAGCTGGCCCACCGCGACGACCTGTGGATGGCGATGTGCTACCCACATGCGCGAGCAGACCGCATTTTTCCGCTTCTGGTCCTTGGCCTGTGGCTCGCACTGGTGGACGATTCTTTCTCCAGTCCAGACCTCCAGGCAGACCCGACGGCTCGCCGACGGGCCTGCACGGAGATCTGTCAAGCCCTCGACGGCGTGAACCGGGACGACTACAGCCCCATCGCACGCATGACCTTCGACGGGCATCGCCTGTTCCACCTGCCCTCCAACCCCGCGTTCAACGAGCGCCTCGCCACGGTCGCCAAGCAAACCGTCACCAACAGCGCCGAAGAAGAGACAACCCTGAACCACCAACGCTTCGACGATATACCGGGATATCTGAAACACCGCCGGACAAACGTCTACGGTTACTGGCTACTCACACTGGCAGAGTTCGGCCTCGGCATCGATGTAGGCAACGAACTAACCGAAAACCCCGACCTGCGAGCAGCCCGAGATCTGGTCATCGACCACTGGATCTACGTCAACGACATCTACTCCTTCCCCAAGGAGATAGCCGCCCACGAGAAGGTCAGCAGCGTCTGGCAGCTCATGGACAACGAGCGCATGACACTCCAGCAGAGTCTTGACCATCTGGCCGCCCGAGCTGTAGCCATCGAGCATGCCTTCACAGACCTGGCAGACAAGATTGTCACCACTACCGGCCGAATCCACCCGGACATCGAAATCTACCTCCACGAACTCGGCCACATGATCCCCGCCAACCTGCGCTTCCACCGGTGGAGCAGCCGATACCACGACCACCCTCGCAATCTCACCGACTCCACCGCAGGTAACACAGAACCCGAACAAATGACTCTTTACCGGCACCGAACAGTCCATTGACCAACGACGCCAGATCTACGGAATCAATTTCCAGCCTGTCCGGCCCCGTCATCGGACATTACGGCTTGCCGCCGTTAGTGATAGTCCGGTCGTGTCTGGCTCCGGAGGACACCGGAAGCACACAAGAGTGTGGGGGTTCCGATGGTAGATCCGCATGCGGACGGTCCGATTATGCGTATGCGCCGAGCGTATTGCCGCTATGCGTGGTTCGATCCGCCAGGTTCTCCATGGCAGGCAATTGTCGGTCAAATACCAACACGTGTCCCGCCGCACGCAATCGGACGGCAACTCATAAGAGCTTGTCCGGCAAGGTGGGCTGTCCCAGGTTGTTGTCCGCCCGGTTAATCAAACCGCAGGCGTTCTCGTCCACAACCTTCATCGCGAGTGTGGGAAACTTTTCACCGACCGGCGTAGCTCGGCTCGAAGCCATCGAGGAGCTGTATGCCTCGGAACCGATGCCGAAAGGCATTCACCACATGCTCACCCTCGACTTCCTCCGCCCACCGGGAGCTGGGCCGCCCGGACTCGGCTACGTGGCCATCGCCGACGCCATGATCGCCAGCAACGCGCCCATGACGGCATGGCCGGGTTCGCCCGAGCCTCCAGGACACGGGGAACACCACAGGGAACTGCGCCGCAGCAGTGTGTGACCGAGACAGTCGTCGAGGCGGCGACCGGCGAACATTTCCAGATCGAGATCGGTAGACCCGGCACGAGGCCCGCCCAAGCCGTCGATGATCATGTCGTCGCGCAGCAGTGCGCCCAGGTCGGGGTCCGCGGTGAGTGATCAGCCCGGCCTCGATCTCCGCGGCGGTCAGTCGATTCGAACACACCCGCCCGTCCCGCAGGGCGCCAAAGCCGAAATTGCGGGCCGCCCGGCAGGATCCCCAGCCAGGGATAGTCGAATTCTTCGATCATTTCCCACATATCATCGGCCGTACCGAACCCCTCGGCAACCAGCAGATCCTCCCACTCGTCGTCATCGAGAACCGCGGGCGCACAACAGGTCGAATGCCTTGTCGGACAACGAGTCAACGACGGCCACCGACAGCAGTCACCAGACCCGCTGCCCGCTACGATAATCAACTCCGCCGACAGCGCAAGGTCGGGTGACGCGCGGCAGGGCTGTGGTGACCGGTCGCTGGTGGTCGTCAGCGGCTCATTGCGTCCGCCACCAGCGCCCGGCCGTATCCGAGACAGTGCGCGGCAGCCGCTGACGGTCTCTGTGCACCATCGGATATTCGGAGTCGACGACACGGTGTATGGGTCCCGGCCGTGGTGAGCCCATCGCCGGGACCCACCGCTCTCTGCCGATGCACGCCATCGGCGGCGGGTCAAAGGGATTGCGCCACAAGGGCGACATCCGCTGCGAATGCGTCTCGTGCATTGCCCCCATGCGTACGACGCCGTTCTGTTCCGGTGGGCTGGCGTGTGATTCTGAAACGCACCGGTACCGATGGTCGGGTCGATCCGGAAGTCTTCGACACTGGCCGGGAGCGGCCCGCGTAACCGCGGCCATAGCGTCTCGTGGGCGCCGCCTGGGACGGTCGAATTGATGTGCGACATCTGTCGCCGGTCGCAATAGGTCAGGACAGCAGATATCCAATGGTCAGCACCGCATCGCACACCGACAGCATTCGAGGACTCCGGAGGGAGCCAACCGAGATACCGCCGTTCTACTGCCCGCTGCGTCCCGCCGCCCATCCGCAGTCCGCCGTGGTCGACCACCGTGCGGTCGAATGGATACGAGCCCGAGGACTGTGCGCGACAGGTACGGCCGAACGCAAGCTCGAGGACACCGGAGTCGGCGATTTCGTTGGCCGGCTATTCCCCCACAGCAGCACCGCAGCGTTGGAAGCAATCGCCAAGCTGCACCTGTGGGGCTTCGCCTTCGACGACCAGATCGAACAGCTGGCAACCCATGACCTGCCGGCGGCGACCGACTGGCATTACCGCATCATGCGGGTGCTGGACGCGCCGGAATCCACCTCCGCCACCGACCCCTACACCACCGCGCTCCTCGAGATCGCCGCAGATTTCCAGGAACTTGCGACCCCGGCAGTGTACGAACGGTGGGTCGATCACCACCGTGAATTCGCCGCCGGCGCCGTCTGGGCGGGCGTTCATCGCCGAGCCGGCACCGTGCCCACTCCCGATACCGTCACGCTGATCCGGCGGCTCGACGCCGCCTCCTACGATTCCGCCATCAGCCTGATCGAACTCGCCGGCGGATTCGAACTCGCCGCCGCCGACCTGACCCGCCCGGATGTCCGGGCCCTCGCCGATATCGTCTCCGTCCTCCTGGCCTGGGATAACGACATCTACTCGCACCCCATCGAAGTCGAACACGGGATCGACCAGATCAACCTCGTCACAGCCCTCGCCCACCACAGCGCCCCAAGCACACACCAGGCCGTGATCGACGCCATCCACATGCGCAACCAGGCCATGTGGTGTTACACGCAGCGCCGCGCCCGACTCCAGCCTCCCGAAGGGACCCTGCTGCATCGTTACGTGCGTGGCCTCGACGACCTGATTCGCGGCCACCTGGATTGGGCCCGCCACGGAACCAGCCGCTACGACACCGGCCGAGAGCGAATCCCACTGACCCTCCACGAGGAACCCGCCACGACCGTGCACCGCCACGATCTCACCCAACCTCTCACACTCCCATCGATCCACTGGTGGTGGACGTCTCTTCGCTGACCCGGTGTAGGACGGCTGCACGATTATTCATATGCAGCTCGACGATTGGATTGGCGCACGAGCCGAATCGGTCGACGACGTCGCTGTTCCGAATATCAGTCGGCCGGTACCAAAGCGCCCGACCGTTCAGGACACCAGCCTGCCGGGGTCGGTCCTACACCCCACGCACCAGCCCTGGCAGGCTGGCCACATCCACACAGGGACATGCCATCTCGACGCTGGCCCCGCCGGACAGTACGACCCGGTCGTCGGCGCCGCCAGCGTCGATCGAGTTGATATCAATCGCTTTCACATCCATGACGCGACGGCACCAGCTGGTGGACGCAGAGGGCAGACGATGACCAGTGCTGCTCTCGCGGCTTGCGGTCCAGTTCGGTTCATCGTCGGTAGCCGACACCTGGATCAGCCCAGCAGGACAGAGCCGAACCAGGGAGCCACCCGGCCTTCGGGGGCGCGTACGAGACATACTGGCCTCGACATTGTGCCCGCCAGCCAGCGCAGCGAGAGTATACAAGACATCAGACTGAGCCTTACTGACGTAAGACTCAGCACGCTGGGCTCAATCGGCGAACCGCTGGTAGCTGTCGAAGCTGAGTTCCACACCACAAAAATCACCGCTGCCTCGCCGGACGGATCGAAGATCAGTGGCTCCACACGGACCGGAACTGCATTCGCCCGCGCACCTGCTTCGAAGCACGCATCGAACGCGACGGCAGGAAACCACTGGTCGCACGGTTCGGTGACATTCCGTTGCACCGGCAGAAAACGGCGAGAGTCACCGATTCTGCGCCGATCCGGGTCGACTACCCGCACAAGGAGATCCTCACTCGGCTCCTGGCGGACACCTGCGAACTCTGCGGCATAGTGGGCCGCGTCGAAGTCCACCACATCCGCAAACTCGCAGACCGAGGAATACCCGGACCGCTTCAGCCCCAATGGAATACAGCAATGGCCAACCGGCGGCGCAAAACCCTCGTGGTCTGCGCCGCCTGCCACAGCCACATCCACACCGGGCACCCTGTCGCACCACTCACGCGGTAGTTCACCGGAGAGCCGGATGATCGGGAAACTGTCAAGTCCGGTTCGGCGGGAGGCCGAGCGGAAAAGGGCCAGCACGCTGGCACCTCGCCGCTCGGCCGACCCATCCGGCTGGATCACCCGACGCCGACGATGCGTCCGCGACTACGAACGCCTCCCCGAACACCACGAAGCCATCGTCACCTGGTCGATGATCATCCTCATGTCCCGCCGCCTCGCCCGCACCCGAAAATGAGCAGTTTGTTCACAGACACTTAGAACGCGGCTGACATGCGGGGCTGCTGCACCGTGACACCCACTGTTAGCTAGCTGCAGGTGCTGGTGTACCGGGGCATGCCGAAGGCGTACCGGGACGGCGCCGCCCAGCGACTGTCAACTCCGGTCAACCGTGGATCTGGCACGGTTTGCGTGATTGACCCGTTAGAAATGCGCTCGGGCGCTTGATAGTTGAAGATGTCGCGAGTGCTCTGATCTTGGACTGGTGGCGGTCCCGTTCCCGCATCTCGCCCAGTTGTCGACCGAGCGCGTTCATGCATCCGACCGGGTGTTATCCATTCAGGCCAGCGCTCTCGGCGAGCCGGTTGCCTGTCCCGTGTGCGGAGCGATGTCGCAGCGGGCGCACAGCCGGTATGAACGGCGGCTGTCCGACGCCGCCGTTGCCGGCCGTGAGGGTGCTGATCCAGCTACGGGTACGCCGGTTGTTCTGCGACAACACCGAGTGTGCGAGAAGGACTTTCGCGGAACAGGTGCCCAGTGTGGCGGTCCGGCACGCTCGGCGCACGACAATGCTGCAGCGGCTGCTGTACCGGGTATGCCTGGCTCTCGGTGGCCGGGCCGGTTCCCGGCTGACCGCGCATCTGGCGGCGTCGGTGGCGCGGATGACACTATTGCGTCAGATTCGCGCTGCCGGATCCCGATCAGGCGACTCCACGGGTACTTGGGGTCGACGACTTCGCACTTCGGCGCGGGCATCACTACGGAACGATCCGATCGACATCGAGACCCGGCGGCCGGTCGATGTCCTCGACGACCGTACCGCCGACACCTTGTCCGCCTGGCTGCGGACGCATCCCGGCGTCGAGATTGTATGCCGGGACCGCGCCGTGACGGCGTGAGCATCCGCGAAATCGGCGCTCGACTCGGCCTCGCTCACGACACTGTCTGGCGCTACGCCCGCGCCGACACGGTCGACGAGCTTCTGGCCAACACCGGCACCGGCCGCCGCCCGAGTCTGCTGGATGAATTCAAGCCGCACCTGCACAAGCGATGGAATGAGGGCTGCACCAAAGCAACTCAGCTGTTCCACGAGATCCAGGACCTAGGCTACCGCGGCGGCGCGACGATCGTGCTCCACTACTTGCACGCATTCCGCACCACCGGCCATGCTCCACGCCCGGTCCGCAAGCCACCCTCTGTCCGCCGCGTCGCCAGCTGGATCATGAGCGACCCTGCTGGCCTCGATCCCGACGATCGTCGGCAACTGGATGCAATCCTGGCCGCAGGACCCGAACTCGCCTGTCTGGCCGGACATGTCCGTGCGTTCGGTACGATGATGAAGGAGTTCCGAGGCCGTGAAATCGAGCGATGGATGGCAGCCATTGAGGCCGACGACCTACCGGCCCTGCACTCGTTCGTTCGGGGCCTGCGCCGAGACTTCGATACAGTTGCCGCCGGAGAAGGGCATGTCGACCGCATCAAAATGCTGAAACGCCAGGTGTTCGGACGTGCGAAGACCGACCTGCTTGGCAAGCGAATCCTGTTGAGCAACTGAGCAAGTCGATCGCCGAATCACGAAACTAGTGCCAGATCCTGAAGTTTGACCCGCATGGTATTCAACGGACAACATCGTCGGGTCACGGATAGACTCCGTCACGGCACGGCGCCAGCATCGGGTCGTCCGGATCCACGCCGTTCGCGATCGCCATCTCCCGGTAGCTGTCGTACAACGGCCTGTCACAGGAGATACCGTCGGTGTCGGGGCCGTGCATACGCACGGCGAGGTTGTGCTGCGCACCCCGCAGCAACAACCCCGCACACGTTGCAGGGTCATCGGAACCGCTTGTGTGGCAACCGAATCGATGTTGCGATAAGTCGTAGGCCGTGCGTGCGCTGTGTCGGAATACCTCGGGCGGGAACATGCCGATCGGTGAATCCCGCAGCCACGGGCACGTCGCACACGGTGTCTGACGGTAATCGTCCCGGTCGCCTCCCTGGACCGTGACCACGCCCCACCCGTTGGCGCCTTCGGTGACCGCGATGACCTCGCTCCCACACGCCTCGGCGGCAGAACCACGACCGCCGCAGTCCTGGCCCGCAACGCCAGCTCGCACCTGCTGTTCCTGATCATCACCGTCCACGCCGATATCCTACGAACACGAACGGGACCCGGCACCGAGTTCGAAGGATCCAGACCGTGGCCGTGCCAGTTCGCATAGGGTCAGCTCGTGACGCACTACACACTGGATGACATCCGTTCTCGCGCTGTCTGCACCGGTGGCGGTTGCTACGAGACGCGGCTCGTCCTCCACTAGGGTGACAGTGCTGACCATGTCGAGGGCAGCGAGTGGATTTTCATAGGGTACGGCACATTGAACTATCGGTTCACCTCGACCGGCGAATGGGGCACCATCTTCGGTTCCGCGCTGGTCACCAAAGGTGCCTGAACCCCGCGGAGCGCCGCACAACAGCCACGAACGCTACGGATCGTCCACGGCAACGTCTATGTCTGCCACCGCACCCGCAATATCCGAAGTTGGCAGTATGTGCCGATAAGTCGCGGCGGCCGACTCAGACCATATCTGGGCAGAATCACGTAGAGCAGCAACGTGATCCGCCATTATTGGCTCAGATCGTCAGCCACGCTACTGCCTAGTGCCGATCCGTGCGGCGCGGGCACTGACCTCGATCACATGCTGTCCCTTGCACGGAAGATCTTGACAGGGACCATCTCCGGATTCGACAGTTAAGCGTCGTCGAGACATTCACGAGAGCCAACCGCGCCGGGGGGAAGATGGCCAGCTTGTCGGATCTGCAACTAACGATGGACACGCTCGCGCTGCGGACCTGGAAGGATTACGAGGACGGCTATCCGTGCGGATTGGCACCCGGCGAGACATCGGTGACCGATGCGCTGCTGCTCGAACTACACCGTCGCTTCCCTCAGATCGCGGTACGACGACTCACCCCAGCAAACGAGAAACGCGGCGGCGCGGACTGGGAGTGGTGGATCGGCTCCCCCACCGACGGGTGGTTGTGCCTGCGTATCCAAGCCAAACGCATCTACGACGTCGGCTACCGCGCGCTCGATCACCTCGGAGACAAGGACGGCGACTACCAGTACAACACCCTCATCGAGGGCTGCCAAGACACGTACACCCTGCCCTATCACGTCTTCTACAACGGCTGGGAGGCAACCCGATTCGGCGAACTCCGAAACAATCGCGCAGACCTGCGCGCCCTGCGAAACAACCCGCACTACCCGCACTTCGACGGACTACGCAGCAGAGACGACGACCCCCGCTCCCGCCTCAGTACCGACCCGCGCCTACCCAACTGGTGGGGATGCGCAGCCTTGCCCACCCACCACGTAGCCACGCTCCACTCCCTGGGCCGTGACAAAACCAAACGGGTATACGCCCCGCGCTACCTCAGCCACGCCATGCCGTGGTCATGTTTGTTCGGGCTCGGCAAGAGGCGCGAGCCAGCCGGCCTCCCGCGAGCACCCCGCCTCCTCGATCGGATCCACCGGAACCTGCTCGCCGACACCGTCGACTCGGCGCAGGTGGCACAAGGCCGGTACGGATCTCGACATGTCCAGTGGACACAAGAACTGCAAGCCCTCGTGCATGCTGTCGATATCGGTGAAGGCCGCGCGATTCGACGAGCGCAGCTTCCGTCCTATGCCGCGGCGACCCTTGCTCTGCACCAGAATCGAAACCCGATCGAGGAGGAATTCACGGGCTACCAGGCACCGGCGACCTACGCCCTTGTCACCGACACCGGCAGGTTCAGCGGCGAATACTAACGCCGCCCACCCACCACCGGGATGGTTGACTCCGGTGTCCCACGTTCGCCGAGGCGGCGGTGGCCGCGCCGAATTCCGGACCCGGTGGACGACGCCGTCCACCACCTCCACGACGAGCGCCGCCCCGACCACCGGTCACAGCAGAACGGGCACAGCTGAAAAACAGCAGATTCGGGTTCTTGGCCCTATCAACGCGTTCCATCCGCCTTCGGATAGCCGAACCGCGTCTCTATCGTCAACGTCCCCCAAGAAAACCGCTGTTCGCGGCCGGTCCCATCCTTATAGTGCCCCGCCGGGGGCACGAACCTGCGACAGCCGTCGCGGCGCGGCCCGCACCAGAGGCGACTTCCTCCCCTTCCTCCGCGCGCACCGCTGGCGGCTACGCTTCCTTCCCATGCCGAACTAGGGTTAATGGATGACTGCGCTCGATGAGATTCCGCCGACTCCGCACGGACACCAGCGGCACCTCTTGGCGGTACCGTTCGAGACCGACTTCAGCTTCGCCGAAGTCGTCACCGCCCCCGACCCCAATGAAGCCGGCATTGACGAGAATGAGCGGACAAGGCGCCATCAGCTCCGGCGACAGCAGCTCGACGAATACCACCGGCGCGTTGCCGAAGCAGCCACCGCCGTTGTTGAACAGATGAGCGGGAACCCACTGGCCAGACATGGCTACCTGTTCGGCAATCCGGTCGAGGCTCGCGAAACATTCCCCGTCCAAGGCCTAACCGGCGCAGCCTATTTCGCGGAGTTCTATGCGCCCGAAGGGTAATGGCCGAGCTGACAACCACAGCACAGTCGGGCCTGACGAGCGAGCCACAGGTACCATCCGTGCGACGAATGTCTGGTTCGGTGACGACGCCGGACCGTCTGATGGAACGGAACACAGTCTGGGATTGCGTCCGGGGCAACAGTGGGGACAGATTCAACCCACCCCAAAATTACCCCAAACTTTCCGGGTGACTATGCGTGATCCTGCGTGACCAAGCGTGCAGCGATCTTGAACATAACCGCAGGTAAGCTGCCGAACAGGGTTGCCTGTGATCAGAGGTGAACACGGGAAAACCCCGAACCCGTAACAGCGGGTTCGGGGTTCGAGTCCCTGATGGCGCACGCTCACGAAGCCCTGGCACCCACGCTGCCAGGGCTTTTGTCATTCCAGGGTTCAGCATTGCCCCCGATGCGCTTTCAGTCTCGGTCATTTCCCACGGTTGACCGTTCCCCGGCGAACCGTTCCAGTGCCGCGCTCGAGTCCGGAACCAGCACGTCCCGCTCCACATAGTGCTGCTGTGCTGCTCGGTGACCTTCGAGCCGACACGGTGACCGAGTTGCAAAACCCGCCCGCCCGATGCCGTATTCGAGAGTGATCACCGTGGCTACCGTCTTGCGGAAGTCTTCGGAGTCATCCACGCGAACGTGTCACCTCGCGCGTCACGCCATGTCCGCCGGAAGTTCGCGGGACCGCTCCAGCCGCCGGTACGAGGCGGGACGATCGGGGACTCGTCCTCCGGGTCTCAATCCTCAACGCCAAAGCCGTCGAGGTCTACGACCTGGATACGGTCGACAACCGACCAGTGCGCGTATGCGAGATGTTCGACCTGGAAACGGTCAGCTTGCCGAACACGTGGGCCGCATCGCTTCCTGCCATCACTGGACTGGACCACGCGCACCCCGACGGCCCTCTCACTGTGCCGGAGGCGCACCGAATCATGCGTCAGCACATCGGTTGTCGCGCCGACGCGTGCCCACGCAAAGCGAGCGCGCACAGCTGCCTGATTCGAGCCGGGAATATCGTGCCCCGGTGGGCACGTGCCGGGAGCGTGCCACCGCGCGCGGCATGGAGCCTCCGCCAGTAATCACCGAACCGTCGGTCGGGCCGGAATTGCAGACGGTGCTCGATCTACCGGTGCCGGGCGTGCGCAGTGAGCCGGAAAGCGCGTGGTGGAGGCGACGGTGGTTGTGCCGAAATCCGGACAGCCGCAGATCCGAGATCCTCGGTCAGCATCGGATCGGCCGGAGCCGCACCGAACGACGTGGGCCCGCTGATACCGGATGATCAGGGACCCTCCGTGTAAGCGGGGGAACCTCAACGCGCCAGACAACGTATTCGTAGCCCGTATGGGGATCATGCGTGACGGGTGGTTCCTTCCTGGCCCAACGGCAGTCAACCTGAGTTCGAGCTGGCGTTGTGGATCGCCTCGGGTGATGTGAATGAAGGAGAGACCGGTCTCCTCCATCCGCTAACCGGCGGTCACGACACCGCCTTCCGTTACGGACCTAAAATTTGGAGTATCCGAATGGCCGTGAACTCAGAAGCCAAATCATCGGCGGGCGATAGTTTCCGCAGACGGACGTCACGACCACCCTATTCTGCATCGAACGCGGGCGCGCCCGCACCGCGGCGGCCGTATCCCAATAGCTGGTTTGCCCTGTGCCTGGCGGCAGATCTGCCTCCAGGAACGGTCCTGCGGCGCCGACTTGCGGGCGAAGACATTGTCTTGTATCGGACGACGTCCGGTCTCCTACGGGTTGTCCGGCCGTACTGTCCACATCTAGGTGCCCACTTGGGGTTCGGTGGCACCGTCGAAGGCGAAGAATTGGTTTGCCCGTTTCATCATTTCGCCTACGCACCGTCAGGGGCATGCGTGCGGACAGGGTACGGGTCGAAGCCCCCACCGGCGCTGCGCCTCCAGGTCCTCGAGTCACGCGAAGTCGATGGGCTTGTTCTCGTATGGCATCACGCCGAGGGTGCGGGACCTGATTGGGAGGTACCGGACACAGCGCCACCACCGCTTGGACCAAGATACCTACGGGTAGCCACTCTCGTCGATCACCCGCAAGAAGTATTCGAAAACGCTGTAGATATCGGGCATTTCCGACCTGTGCACCACAATGAGATTGGCGAATTCACTGCCACACCGACCGGCAGCAGGATGGAAGTCTCGCTGAACAGCTCCCCAGTATCGGGGGGAATCGGGGTGCTTACTGGAACTCGAATGCACATCGTGGTCACGATGCATGGGCTAGGGTTTATGACCGCCCGCGTGAAAACAATAAGATCAGACACACGCGTCCGATTCTGGATACTTCCGACCCCCGTGGATCCCGTCCATATCGAGCTCCGGCTCGGAGCACACGTGGAACGCGTGGTCGGTTACCGTCCTCCTCGAATAATCGGCAACCTGCTGGACCGGATAGCGCTGCTGCTGTTTCACCAGGACGTTGCGCGAGATTTCCCGATCTGGCAAAACAAGACCTACATGACGAAACCGGCCCTCGTCAAGGGCGACGGGCCTATCATGCGATTCCGCCGGTGGGCCAATGCATTCTACTGCGAGAATCCAACCACCCTCGACGCTCAGCGTTCCGCAGACGCAAAGAAACAACCGGATATCTGATGGAGCACTTCCACGATCAGACCCCGAAACAGGGAACTCATCGCCTTTTCAAACGGAACACTGAGATGAAATCCGGAATAGATATTTCCGGCGCTACCGCGATATCGGCCAAAGTGCGCCGAGAACTCACACTGGCGTGGGGTCATATGCAGATAGACCTACCGCCGACGGTAGTCGCAGCCACCGTATACACTGTGGCATCATGGCACATGAGCCGACAATCCTCGGTTGCCCTGTTGCACATCCTTCCCCAGAGTACCGTCTATCTGGTTCTATACTGCTACATACATTCATTGGCGAATCAGATAGCCGGCGCCGATGAAGATAGGGAGAACAAGCCTTTCAGACCGATTCCCCGAGGGCTCGCGACGAAAGATGAGACCATTGTCCGCTTCTGGCTCGTCGTATTATTTTATCTGGCAGCTGGAATCAGCCTGGGCCTTACGGTATGGACCCTGGTGTGGATCGGTGCCGTTCTTGCTTATAACTTTGGGAGCCTGGACCGGCTTTGGTGTGTGAAGAACCTGTATCCTCCCGTCGGGTATCTCGTGCAGTCAGTTGCCGCATGGCATCTGGGTGGATACACGGGTCATCTAGCATGGTTTTGGATCTGGTTCGGGGTGGCGTATTGGCTTCTGGTATTTCTGCAAGACCTGCGAGACGTCGCAGGCGACGAGCTGATAAGGCGCGGCACTCTCGCAATAAAATATGGACAAGCACCCGTGCGGTGGGCAGGCGCAATCGGGTTGACATTCGTAGCGCTCTCGGCGTGGGCACTCCCACAACTCCAGTCATTCCGCCACCCACCGATGGCCATCTGGGCCGGCACCGTAACTATGATGTGCCTATATCTCGGATGGCGCTTCCTCGCCAGAAGAACACGAGGGTCGGATAATATCTCCTATCAATTGTATGCAGCGGGATCCATCGCACTGGAACTGGGCGCATTCACCCTATGAGCCAGTGATTCACAGTGCCTCAGTCGTTCGGATTCTCGTCCGGCACTCACTCTGTGCGGTAGGTTCGGTTGATCCCCGCGTCGGCGAGAACGGCGGCCACGGGTGCCGCCAACAGTTGACATCCGCGGAGGGCGACCGCGACTTCCAGGACGACGAGTACGCCGGTGTGGTCGGCGAGATAGGTCAGTGCCGCCGCGGAAACGAGGCACGCTCCCAGTGCCAGTTCGGTTGCGGCACATCGTATTGCGCGCCAGCTGGCGCCGTGACTGTGGGCGCGGAACTTGTCCGTGCGTCGCCAAGCCGTATTGCTGGTGAACACAGCGCTCAGGTTGGCAGCCACGATCGTGTAGGTGAGCGACGCCGAGGCGAGCGTGCCCGCCAGGACTTGGGACGGCTTCGCATCGGTAGCCTTGTACAGCACGGTCCAACGGAGTATCGGCTGAATCGCGACCGCGAGGCAGGCCGCGAGCACCGTGTTCGTGCCGACCGCCCATGTTTCGCGGTGTGCGATCATCGAGACGGTCACAGCGACCAACAGCGGACCGCCTATCGCGACACCGACCGCAGTAGGCACATGAGCTGTGGCCCAATACAATTGCAGGACCCGCTGGGTACACGACAGCGACGAGTGGCGGCTGCTCCGGTGGGGGACGACCAGTCGCCAATGATGTTTGAAGGTTTGCATCGGGCCGTAGGTCCACCGGAATCGTTGTTTGGTGTAGTCGGCGAACCGCTCGGGTATGAGCCCGTATCCGTAGGACTGTTGCACAAGTAGCGCGCGATAGCCGGCCGCGTGCAATCGCAGCCCCAGCTCGGAATCCTCGGTGAGCGACCAGGGCGCCCAGCCACCGACCTCGTGGAGTGCAGACCTGCGCAGGATTCCCATGGTGCCCATCGGAAATCCGGCTTGACGTTCATACAGGCTACGCATCACCGTGGGGAAGGCGAACCGATACTCCCAGAAGCACATCGCCAGGAATTGCCGGTGCGTCCAGTCGCGAAAGTCGTAGCGCGACTGGACATATCCGGTCCGCGTGTCGACGAAGTGTCCGACCAGGTCGGTGAGGAAGTCCGGGGACACGAGATAGTCTGCGTCGACCAGCCCGATGAACTCGGCATCCGGGCAGGTTCGTTCGAGGGCGTAATTGAGGGCGCCCGCCTTGGCGCCGACGAGGCCTTCGACGTGGAAGAAGCGAAATCGTGATCCGAGTGCGCGACAGTGGGCTTCGACCGGTCGCCACAGCGCGGGCTCGCTGGTGTTGTTGTCGATGACGAGCACCTCGAAGTTGTCGTAGGCCAACGCCGCGAGGCTGTCGAGGGTGGCGGTGACAACATCAGGCGGTTCGCGGTGGCAGGGCACATGTATGGAAACCCGGGGCGCCGCGACACCCGGGGCCGGGCGGCGAGCATGATCCGGGGTGTGCCATCGGTCGCGATACAGCGCCTCGAGGCCCAGGAAGCCGCGCAGCAGTGTTGTCGGTCCGGACGACACGAGGATCAGCGCGAACGACAGCAGCAGCGCTCGGCTGACCGAGCTGAACCCGGAGTCGAAAGCACGGCCGATCAGCCACAGGGTCGACACCACGAAAACCAGTGCCCCGTACGTCACGACAGCGGCACCGGCCGGATGCAGGTACCGACACCGGCACCGCAGCGCGATCACTACGCCGTACCCACCGAGCATTGCGGCGACCGCTGCCTGACTGTGCCAGCACACCGCGACCGATACCGTCGCCGACACCACCGGCACATACTGATCGAAACCGCGTAGCGCCGTACGGAACTGCCGCGCGATCACCATCGTGGAGCAGATCAACAGAGCGACCGCGTACCCCCGGAACATCGACTCGAGCGTCGTCCCCACCGCCATGGCGGCGTCCTGCCGCGAGACACCGATCGCAGCGGGTGCGGCTCCACCAGCCAGCCATAGGGCGATCACGCCGGCTGCGACCACCACCAGGTGATGCCACCGATGCGGCGCCGCGGAACGGGTAGCGTCGGCTGACCGGTTGCCATTGCGCGTTCGCAGCGAATTTTTCTGGAGGACTTTGTCCACGCGAAGGTTCCTCACCAGCGGTTCGGTGACTCTTGGAGTGGATCGTAAGGACCGGCCAATATTAGCTGGCCGCACGCTGGGATCGGCGGATTGCCCGTCGACGAATCCTGCATCGGACCGAGCAGTCGCGCTATTCAGGGCCGGCAAACCGTGAACTCGCCGGAAAATCACGTGACAACGCGCTCCGAGATCAGCGCTGCGGCAAGGACTACGAGAGTTGCGGAAGCCGACCACGGCCCGTCTCGTTCCCGCCACCTGACTCCGCTGCCCGAAATGGCCGGAATCGGAGGTTCAACCGTCGGTGCCCGGCATCGCCGTCGCGGTGTCACCCGCGTTTCGAAGAGTTCGTCCACCAGCGGCTCGGGAAGACGTCGCTCGAACAGTACTTCCGATTCCCGCTCACCGATGCCGGGGTGGATTTCTGGATGCGGATATCGTCTCCGATCTACCGTGATGGAGCCGCGAGTGCGAGCGATACCGGCAGCCGTCCAACGACGTCAACACCACGATCAGGTGGTAGGCAGCTGCCACGCGACTGCGGAGCCACGCGATGGCAGCACGACGGAACCGCGAGTCCACGGCCATGCGGCGGCGACAGCGTAGTCACTCACAGGACTCCACGCGGTCTGGTCCGGCTGCAATCACGTCGTGATCTCGTCGCGCCCTGTACGGTGCGTGGCTGCTCTACCTTTGATCTTGTGGACACCACTCTGCCGCGTTTCCACCTCGAACACGGCTACGGCTGCCAGACATGACATCTCCGTGGTGGACTGCCGCCCAGCTCCCTCGCGCGGCCGTGCGCAACCGGGTCGCAGTGGGTCTTTCGCGCACTGTGCGGTGCGCCGCGGAGCTGGTCACCTTCGATCACCTGGTCGACCGCCGCGAGCATCTCGCATTGGTGTTGCGACCACCGAGAGGCGACCTGATGACCTGCCCTCCGTTGGTCCGGGTCCACAGCGAGTGCCTCACCGGTGACGTGTTCGGATGCGATCGCTGCGACTGCGGCCCGCAGCTCGATGAAGCGTTGACGCTGATCGCCGCACGGGGCGGGGCCGTACTGTATCTGCGGCAGGAGGGCCGCGGCATCGGCCTGTACAACAAGCTCGACGCCTATGTTCTGCAGGACACCGGGTATGACACCTATGAAGCCAACCGGCTGTTGGGACGCGGCGACGACGAACGCGATTATCGGGTCGCCGCGCAGATGCTGTTCGCACTGGGGATGCCGCGGATCGAACTGCTCACCAACAACACCGACAAGGTGCGGCAACTGCGCTCCCACAGAATCGACGTCGTCACAGTGGTCCCCTCCCGGGCGGTGCCCGTGGCCATGCCGGTGTAGGTCGGGGCCGTCCCGGACCGCTCAAGCGATGAGTGCTTTGAGGTGGTCGGCGAACGATGCGGTCAGGCTGTCGAGCGCGGCCTTGCCCTTGGCGGCGGTAGCCAGCGAGGGTCGGCCGATGATGCCGCTGCGGGTATAGCCGGCCATCCCGGTGATCAGCAGGTGCGGGCGGTCGCTGGCGTCGTGGTCGGCGAGTGTGTATGTGCTGCCGACGAGTTCGGGCCGGGCGTGCAGCAGGATCGAGGTTTCCAGCTCACCGCCGTGCATGTCGTCATGGCAGGTGGTCACCATGCCCGCGGCGGTGCGGGCGGTGTTCCACTCCTCCTTGGTCGGGAACAGCGTCGTGGTCGGTCCGGCGATATTGTGCTCGCACACCACGTTCACCAGCACATGGTTGCCGCCGTGTCCGTTGACGATGACCAGGCTGTCGATACCCGATCGCGACAGCGAGTCCACGATGTCACCGACCACGGCTGCCAGGGTCGTCGCTCGGATCGATACCGTCCCGGCGAAGGCCGCATGCTCATGGGAGCAGGCGATCGTGATCGGCGGCAGCAGGAACAGCTCGTAGCAGGCTGCGACCCGCTCCGCGATCAGGCCCGCGATCACCGTATCGGTTGTCAGCGGCAGGTGGTCACCGTGCTGTTCGAAACTGCCCACCGGCAAGACAGCCGTATGCGCCTGCCGCGCAAGCACATCCGCTGCGGTTTCAGTGGTGTACCAGGACAACAATGCGACTCCTCAACCCTCGGAGCGCGATCACCACCGTAGCGCTCCCCAGCGCGATGATCGCTCAGCGCATCGTAACCACCGGGACAGTTGCCGAGACGAATTATGCGGTAGCGGAATATCTTCCATGCACACCCGACGTATGCACGCCTCGACGTGGGTATTTCACCTACTATTGAGCAATCCACTGGATGCACGACTGAAAGCTCAACAGTGCGTCTACAGGTTGCTCGGAACTCGCCGCGAGGGGCGAAGGGCGAAGGGCCAGCACGCCTGGTCCGACACTTTCGAGCCGACCTAGAGCACACGCGTCAACTGTAGCCCGGCACGCTGCTGCGCGCTCGGATCGGGGACATTGTGAACGTCGGAATCCGTATGTGTGCCCGATGCGGCACCAGACTCGCCCGGGACAACACCACACTGGTCTGCGCCGCCTGCGGCCGTGCACACGCCCATCCGCCACGGCTGTCGCCCGCCGATTGGCGCACCGACGAGATGCGTAACGCGTTGCGCAGCAAGGACATCGGCGTAGTCATCCGCTGCTGGCGCCATCACCCTGTCCACGGCACGCACCCGATTCCGCAGGCGGCACTCGCCGGCTGGCTCAGTATCACCCAGGGGCAACTGAGCCGAATCGAGAACGGCCGCAACCGCGTTCGCGATCTCGACAAACTCACCCGTTACGCCCGCGCGCTCGGCATCCCCGCCGAACTGCTGTGGTTCGACATCGACGATCCCGAACCGCCGCCCCCTCCGGTCACCGGCACGCTACGACTGCGCAGCGGCGCAGTGCCCGCCGCCACCCATGCAGCGCAACCGGTGCTCGCCGACTCGCTGCTGACGACTCTCGACGAATACGTGCTCACCGACAACCTCAAAGGCCCGCACGCACTGCTGCCGATTGTCACCGGACAGGTCGAGTTCGTCGACGACCTCGAGCACGGCAGCCGCGGCCGCACCCGCCTTCGGCTGCGCGCCGTGCACGCGCGCTACGCCGAGTTCCTCGGCTGGCTCCACCAAGACGCCGGCAACCTTCCCGCCGCCATCGAATGGACCACCCGCGCCGAATCCATCGCCCGCGACGCCGACGACGGTCGCCTCCTGTCCTACATCCAGATGCGGCTGTCCAACCTCGCCGCCGACACCCGAAACCCCCAAACCACCATCGACTTCGCCCAGACAGCCCTGCACACCGCCACCACACTGACCCCGCGCCTGCAGGCAATGGCACTACGGCAACTCGCCCACGGCCAAGCCCAACTCGGCCAGGCCGACAACTGCGCCCGCACCCTCGACCTCGCATGGACCAACGCCACCCACCCGGACGGCGCCGGCGACAACCTCGCCGACTACTGCACACCCGAATACATCGCCATGGAAGCCGCCCACTGCATGGTCGCACTCGGCCGCCCCGAACAAGCCATCACCACACTCGAACCCCGGCTGCCGCGCTGGCGACCCGGAAACCGCCGCGACCTCGGCCGCGGCCTCGCGATCCTCGCCATCGCCTTCGCCCGCACCCACCAGCCCGACCAAGCCCTCACCGTCGCCGCGCACGCCCTCGCCATCACCGCCGACACCCACTCCCACCGCACCGAACAACAACTCCACCGCGTAGTCCGCGAACTCCACACCGCAAAGGCACCCGACCACGCCACCGAACTCCGCACCGCACTCCACCACACACTGCACTGACCACCGCAAGAGAGCGACAACGCACAGACTCACCAACCAAGGAGGGGCCATACCAGATCTCAGCAGACGAATGATGGCGCTGCCATTTCCTCTGTGCGTCAGCCCATTCGCCGAATCGGTGCAGGCCCGGCTCGAGAGGTGGGCAACCGAATCCGGCCTGACCACGACGCCAGCCGCCAAATCTCGTTTTGCCGCCTCGCAATTCGGTATCTACGCCAGCTACATGCAGGCCGACGCTCCGCAGGAGAAGCTGGTCACCTATGCGAAGTTCCTGGCCTGGTTATTCCTCGTCAACGACCAGCACGGCGAGAATGTCTACTCCTCACCCGCCGCCTGGCATCAGGCCGTCCATCCCCTTCTGACGGTCGTCCGGACCGGCCACGCAGACCCAAGCCGGTTGTCGGCGCCCGCTGTCCAGGCGCTCGCGAACATCGTCGCGATCGTCTATCCGTGCATGTCGGCCGCGTGGATAGCGCGGTTCGCCGAACATTGTGAGCAACTGTTCGCGGCGATCGAACCGGAGAGCCGACGTCGGCAGCAACGGCGCATACCGCCGGTCGAGACCTATGTAACAAACCGCCGGGTCGGAAGCGCCGGATTCCCGTTGATCGATCTATTCGAGTATTCCGCAGGCAGCGAACTGCCGCTCGAGCTCCGCGACCACCCGGCTTATCGCGAACTCGCTTCCGCGACAACCGACGTAATGGCCTGGACGAACGACATCACCTCACTGGACAAGGAACTGGCCGCCGGCGAGGTCGACAATTTCGTCCTCGTCATGCAACACGCCCACGGGTTATCACGTCGACGCGCGATCCGGTCGGTCGAAGAACGCGTGCTGCAGCGGATCGATGAATTCCGGCGCGCCGACCGCGACCTGGTCCGGGCACTCGACGCCATGCACCTGTCGGAAAAGACACGCATTACCGCAGACTTCTGCCGCCGGTCCCTGCGGCACTGGATGATCGGCAATGCCGTATGGGCACAACACAACCCACGATATTCGACGCATCCGACGACAAGCGTCGACCGAGATGCGGTGGAAGACCTGCTCCGTAGCAACGCCGAATAGAATTCTCGCCCGCTATGACAGTTCAGCCGCTATCCCACCTGTCACTGAGTGGGTGGTTATCACGGGTTCGGGCACCCATCACCGCGGGACCACGGGAAACCGGCATGCGCTGGATCCCCGGCGGCGGCTCGGCGCGCCGCAAGATCAGTTCGTCAAGAACCTACTGGGGGAATGCGGCCAGCACCACCGCGCTCCACCAGTCCACTAATCAAACCCGACCCTCGCCGGCGCGCCCGTCACGCCCTTGAGGAATGCGTATCTTCGGCTTCGCGTGTGGTGCCCGGTCAGCCGGTGTAGGCGGGTGTTTGTGGATAGCGTTTGGTTCGTCGGACCCAGGCTTCGGTGCCCTGTGCCTGGTCGCGGACCATGGTGGTGTATTGGTAGGCGATGTGCCGATCGGCGGTGTCGCAGGCGAGTTCAGGTAGTTGGGCTGCCAGGCTGGTGAATTTATCGCAGGCTGGGTGCACGAGTGTGGAGATCTTGTCGACGGCTTGGTCGACGGAGCAACCTTCGTGGGTGGTGAGGACGGGGACGAGGTTGACGGTGTCGCCGAGTGCGGTTTCGAATTCGAGGCTGTAGATATCGTTGGTGAAGGCGATGATGTCGGCCATGGATTCGTGCAGGTCGCGGAACACGCTGCTGGTGTGTAGGTACTCTGGGAGGTCGAAACCGCAGACTCGTTCGGTCATGTCAGCGAACATAAACATGCCGATCGAGATCCGGCGGATGGGAAGGTAGGTGGCAGGATCGGGGGCGGTGGCTTGTTGCCGCATGCGGGCCTCGGCCACGAAGGCGTTGAGCCACCTGCGCAGGTTCACCGCGGCGTAGTGGGTCCAGGCTGTCGGAGCCCCAGCCGCCAAGCGGCCCAAACATCCGCCGCCGCTGCGGCCAGGGGTGGGGCCGACGGCGGTGCTGGGGTGGGAGGCATGGTGATGGCTGCGGTGAGTTGGTCGACTGCATCCCTGGCCAGAGCCGGGTCCTTGCCGAATGGTCCGTCGAAGAAGTCGGCCGTCACCAAAAATAGGCCAAGAATTCCGGGGCCGACCGTTCGTCAGCTGGCCCGGCCAAGGCCCTTCTCCAGCACCGCAGATGAATCCGGCGCCTGCTCCGGCGAGGCGATGTAGTGGCGTTCTGTGATGCCCTCTTGCGAGTGACCCAACTGTTTCGCGGCGGTCTTCGAATCCGATGCTTCCGCGATCAGCGTAGCGACGGTCTTCCGGAACGTGTACTGAGTCACGTCCTTGTAGGCGGTGCCTCGGGCATCCCGCCATGTGCGGTTGAAGTTGTGCGGATCGCGCAGCACTCCCCCTCGTCCCGGGAACACGAGAGGGACTTTGTCCTCAACCTCCTCCACGCTGCCGGCTACTTCGCGGAGCGCCTTCACTTCGCACATCCGCCCGTGCGCCGGGTCTGCCCGGAGCCGCTTCACCATACTGGTGGTGAATCCGGGAAGCGCGACGACGCGGTACCCAGCATCGGACTTCGCCCACTCTTGCCGGAATAGCCCCTTGTCTGTGAGCCTGACCACAGTGGCCGACACAGTGAACGTCGCTGGTTTCGACTCGAAGTCGAAACTGGTCCCACGAAGCGGCCAGCGCTTCTCCCGGACGAATTCCCGAACCGAGGATCAGGTCCGCAACATCTACCACAACCCGGTCGCGCTTCGGACCGTGCGTATATGCGGGAGTTCCTGGAATCTCATTACCCGCAAGCCATTCCCGTAGTTGAGCACGGAGCCGGTCCAGCCGTTCCCGGTCGATGATCTGGGGTTTGGTCTTGCGCCTACGCATACGGGAGGTATCGCGTACCGGGTTCTCAGGGAGGGCACCGTGCCGGACGGCAACGCCCATGATCCCGGTCAGGATCACCTTATGCAAACGAGCCTTCGACTTCATTCCGGCATCGACGATGGCCTGAATCTCCCAATGTTGTTCCAGCACAGTAGATTCAAAGTCTGGTTGGTCTGCTGAGCGCGAGACGACGTGGGTCGATTGTGAAACGGTGTCGATGCTGTGCCGATCAGTCTGGCGCTGTTAGTGTCCACCGGATCCGTCGTGTTTCTCGTACGAATCGAGAGGAGACGAGCTGTGGAGTCGGCGTCGATGGTCGAGGCCAACGCGGCGTCCTCGAGCAGTCTGGGGACTCGTGCGGCGCGCACGATCGCCACCACAACGAAGACGCCGGTGCAGATGGAGGCGATCAGCCCGCGCTGGCTGCTACGCCTACTGCCCTGGGTGGGTGTGGAAGCGGGTGTCTACCGGGTCAACCGGTGTCATTCGCACAATGTCGGCGACGGCCTGATCGCGTTGAGCGGCGATTCGGATGCGCCGTCGATCCTGACCGGCGACCTGCAAGAGCTCGGATTCCTGCGCACCATCGACGATCTCGCAATACTCGAGGATTTCGCCGGCCTGTTCATGGTACAGCGAGTGACGGCCGGCGAGCGGCTCGCTGAAGCCGGACAGCCGGCCGATCGTCTGATCATCGTGGCGTACGGGAAGCTCGAGAAGATCGGCGTGGGCCGCTACGGTGAGCCGACACGGCTGGGTCTGGTGACCGAGGAGCAGTTCTTCGACGAGGACGCGGTGCTACGCGGACGGTCATGGCCCTACACGGTCGAGGCGGTCACCGATGCGGTGGTGCTCTGCGCGGACCGCGACCAGCTGACCGGCCTCGCCGAACGACACCCGCACACCGAGCGGGCGCTGACCGCCTGGCGGGCAGCAGGATCCGCGGACGGGACGGACACTGTCGGGGTGGCGGCGGGACACGATGGGGAACCCGAATTGCCGACCACGTTCGTCGACTACACCGCCCGGCCCAGCGAGTACGAGCTGGCGGTCGCGCAGACGGTGCTGCGGATGCACACCCGCGTCGCCGACCTGTTCAACGAGCCGCTGGACCAGACCGGCGAACAGCTGCGGCTGGTCGTGGAAGCGGTCCTGGAACGCCAGGAGCGGGAACTGCTCACCAATCCCGCCTTCGGGTTGCTGCATGTGGTGCGGCCCGCGCGGCGGATCAAGCCCCGCACCGGGCCACCGACGCCGGACGATCTGGACGAACTGCTGGCCATGGTGTGGAAGGAACCGGCGTTCTTCCTGGCCCATCCGCGCACGATCGCCGCGTTCGGCCGCGAATGCACCCGCCGCGGGGTGCCACCAGCGATCTTCGAACTGTCCGGAAACGCGCTGCTGACCTGGCGGGGCATCCCGCTGATTCCCACCGACAAGATCCCGATCAACCCGATCGACACCACCTCGACCATCCTGTTGCTGCGGGTCGGCGAGCACAACCGCGGCGTCGTGGGGCTACGGCCTGAGCAGTTGCGTGACGAATATTGCCCGGGCGTATCGGTGCGGCCGATGGCCATCGATAACAGGGCCGTCACGAATTATCTGATCAGTGCCTACTACTCGGTCGCGCCGCTGGCCGACGACGCGGTCGCGATGCTCGAACACGTCCAGATCGCCCACTACCACGACTACTCATGAGCATCGGACTTGATGCGCCACAACGGTATTGGCTACCGGCCTCCCCTGATTTCCCGGTCGAGGAGGTGAGACGGGACTTTCCCGCCCTGCACCCCAGCTTCCACGACAGGCCCATGGTGTGGCTGGACAACGCGGCCACCACCCACAAACCGCGACCGGTCCTGGAAGCCATCGATCGGTTCTACCGCCGGGAGAACTCCAACATCCACCGCGGCGCCCACGCCGCGGCCCGGCATGCCACCGCGTGCTACGAGCGAGCCCGCGAACGGGTCGCCCAGCTTCTCGGTGCCGCCCACGCCGAGGAGATCCTGTTCACCCGCGGCACCACCGAGGCAATCAACCTGGTAGCCTACAGCTTCGGCCGCGCCCACCTGCGGCCCGGCGACGAGATCGTGGTCACCGGCCTCGAGCACCACTCCAACATCGTGCCCTGGCAGCTGTTGTGCGCCGAACGGGGAGCCACCCTGCACGCGGCGCCGCTCGACCACACCGGCCAGGTCGACATGGCGGCGTTCACCCGCCTGCTCGGCCCGCGCACCTCCATCGTCGCCGTCTCCCAGGTGTCCAACCTGCTCGGCACCGCCCCACCGGTGCGGCGGATGGCCGACCTCGCCCACGCCCACGGCGCGGTGGTCGTCGTCGACGGCGCGCAAGCCGTGGCGCACATACCGGTCGACGTGCGCGCCCTCGGCGCCGACTTCTACGCCTTCTCCAGTCATAAACTGTTCGGCCCCACCGGAATCGGCGCACTGTATGCCCGCCGCGACCTGCTCGAGACCATGCCGCCATGGCAGAGCGGCGGCGGCATGATCGACACAGTGACCTTCGGCCACACCACCTACGCACCGATCCCCGCACGATTCGAAGCGGGCACCCCACCCATAGCCGGCGCGATCGGACTGGCCGCCGCCATCGACTACCTCACCGCCCTCAACCCCACCGCCGCCTGGGCCCACGAAGCCCGCCTCCACACCGCCGCCCGCCGGGCCATGACCCGCCTCCCCGGACTCCGGATGCTCGGCAACCCCGACCCACAAATCGGCGTCCTCACCTTCACCATCGACGGCGTCCCGCCCGAACACATCGCCGCCACACTCGACACCGCCGGCATCATGGTCCGCGCCGGCCACCACTGCGCCCAACCCGCCCTCGCCCACTTCGGGCTGACCTCCGCCGTGCGCCCCTCCCTCGCCCTCTACAACACCCACACCGACATCGACCGCCTCCTCGACACACTGGCGACAGCAAGATAAGCATCCCAGCTGCACACATGTGCGCCCGTTTATCGAAATTCGCTCGACTGGCCGGTATCCGCGAATGCACCGACCGCCGACGAAAGGCACGCCTGCACGACGGCGTCCCGCTGCGAGGGTCGTGGCCGGCACCGAGGCATTTACCTCGACAGTGCCATAGATGCTGCGTCGCCGTGGGCGCAAAGTGTTCCGTAATCCACCCGCGCAGCAGAACCTGGTGTGGCTGACGGACTGCTCCCGTCAGGCGGTTTCGGGAACAAATTCGTAATCGACATTGAGATGACCGGATTGATATCCCTGCCCGTCGGTATCGAGTCGCTTGAATGCAGTGTCAAAGTCGAGATCGAGACCGCCGTTGCTGACAATGTCGACGATTCGTACGACGACTTGAGCCCCTGTAGCCCTATTCGTCACTTTGAGCACCTTGCCGCAGGCTTCGGAGCCGCGGGGGCCTACAGGGCCGCCGAAGCCTGTCCACCCGTACCTGGAACGCCATGAGAACGGCATGGATCCGATAGTGTCGGCGCACGACGCGGAGACCCTGTGCAGATCCCAGCCATTCTCCGCCGGATTGTAGAGATGGTAGGTGGCACGCACATTGCTGGCCTGTTGTGCATGCGCCGAGGCAGGTGTGAGCATTATGAGGGACCCGACAGCGCAAAGCGCCACCAGCATGCGAGAGGTGCTGTGCATATTACGTTCCTCCTTGCGACCATCGGGAACACGCGACTTCGCCGAGTTGCCGAAGCCGCGAGGCCGGAGCATCCAGATCCGGGACCGGTGATCATTTCGCGACTATCCAGGCAATTCGGCATGATCTGTTGTCTTGCAACACATCTACGACGGTGATCACGTACTGCGATCCGGGAAGACTAACAACGGATGATCCAATTCAAACCTGCGCCAGGGGGTCGATGACGGAAGCGCCGGTCGTCAGCGTGTCGGTACGGTGGTACCAATGTAACCGGCCTACCAGATCAAACCTCCGTCACCGTCATGACCTTTCACATCAGCGCCTCGTGTTTCGCTGCCGGTCGGCCGCCTTTGCCCAGGCCAGACGAATGGCGTGAATCTGACCTCACTGAGTGCCGCCAACAGCTGCGCTGTTCGGGTCACGCGGGCGGAATGATCCTGGCTTGTTCGGAGACCAGATCAACTCCTGCAGGTACGAATGCTGGCTGTCGGGGTGCTCGGCGGGATCGGGCATGGTGTACCGGGTTGTGCTCCGATACCACCGCAAGCAGCCGTTGGTCCATTGCCGCATCCCGGCAACGGCCCCCAGGATCTCGTCGCACTCGTCGGCCCCAATGTCCAACTGCCGCAAGACGTCTCGCAGGGCAGTTTCACCGGCACCGAAGTCTGCGATCCGCTGGGCGATCTTGTCGGCGGTCAGAGTTCGGGCACGGTCGAGGTCGATATTTCGGTCCGCGCGCAGGACCAGCACCAGATTGTGAACGTCGCCGCGTTGGATGTCCAGGTGGACCGAGTGCATATCGTTTTGCCAGGCCACGATATCGCTGGCACTGGCAACCAGGGCTTGATAGGCGGGTAATGAGTAGACGAGGTCCGAAATCTCGATGCGGTGACTCAATTCGACCAGATCGAATCCGAATTCCATCCCCACCGACAGTCGACGGGTTTGCGTGAAATCATCTACCGCAGGGATGTCACCGTGGGATCGATCCTGAGATTCGCGTTCGAACCCGGTGAAGAACAGGTCCAGATGGCGGGTGAATCGACGGTAGAAGTCCGCCGACACTCGCTGCCGGGTGCGGTATGCCACCTCGGCGATGGCGCGGGTGAACGCGGTATCCGAGTCCGTGTCCTGTCCTGACACGATGAGCTGTCGCAACCGCCGGTGTACCGGCTTCCAGGCCCCAGGCGAGTCATATCTGCTCAGCGTGTGCAGATCGTCCAGCAGGAACGTGATGAACAGCCACTCGGCGCACAGACACAGATCCTCGTACGACGCCGCTGGATACGTCCAGGCAACGAACTCCCCGTACCCGGCCTGCAGTCGTCGAATGCCGTCCTCGGTCTTGCCGAGTCCAATTCTCCGACCGAAAGCGTGGAGATGAGCCTCGACCTCGTCGAGGTAGGGGCTGACCGCCGGCGGATCAGGAGTCGCGAACGTCGGGATCATGGCGATCACCTGCCTTCGGCGTGCGGTGGGTTGCGGACAGCCGAAGCCCTCGCGGGCCCAGAGTGCCGGCTGGTGCGGGCTTCAGACTGTGACCGGGAAGGGCTTGCAACCGCCAGCGAGAAACGATGGTGGCCAACGCGAGAACGGCCTCGATGGTCCCGAACTGTTCACCGATGCAGGTGCGGGCACCGCCACCGAACGGAATGTATCCGTCCTTCGGTGTCGTCCGTCCGGGTAGCCAGCGATCGGGGTCGAAACGTTCCGGGTTGTCATACAGGTCGGGGCGGCGGTGGATGAGATAGGGGCTGTAGACGACGGTGGTGCCCTCGGCGACCGGATATCCACCCAGGCGCGTATCGGCTGTGACGCGACGAGTCAGTATCCAGCCCGGCGGCCACAGCCGCAGAGTTTCGGCGACGACCCGACGAGTCAACTCCAGCCGAGGTAGGTCGGCGTGCTCGGCCGGGCGGCCCGCGAGGACGGTGTCGACCTCGCCGTGCAGACGCTGTTCGACCTCCGGGTGATGGGCGAGCAGACCCAGCGCCCACGCCAACGTTTTCGCGGTGGTTTCGGTCCCCGCGAAGAAGAATGTCCTGACCAGATCGATGATCTCGGTGTCCGACAGGCCACGGCCATCGTTTTCGGTGTCACGTGCCGCCAGCAGTGCCGACAACAGATCCTCCCGATAGACGTCACTATTGCGCCGATCGGCTATGAGGTTCGACATGGTCCGGTGCAGGCGTGCGTTGGCGCGGCGGTAACGGTGATTGCCGGGCGTCGGTAACCAGTCCAGCGACGGTGGTGTCAGCATGCGCCGATACAGCCCCGCGATGGTGGCGGCCACGTCATCGATGGCCTGGCGCCGCACGGTCGAGGTCAGGGTGTCGGAAAACATCGTGACAGCGAGGATGCGCGAGGATATCGCCGCTGTTTCGTCGAATACATTCAGAATCTGTCCGTCGTGCCAGGTGTCGATTACCGCGACGGCACAAGCCGTCATCGCGTGTCCGTACCCGGGCATGCGGGCAGCGTGGAACGCGGGCTGGCACAGGCGCCGCTGCGCCCGGTGGCCGCTGCTGCGCGTGACCGAGGCCAAACCCTCGCCCATGACCTCTCGGAGCCTGTCGAAGAAGAAGCCGCCCTTGTCGAAGATCTCGTCGTGCCGCAGAACGTGGCGGACCAGCGCCGGCTCGCACACCACGATGACGGTGGCCCTGCCGACCCGGACGGTCACGAGGTCTCCGTAGGTGGGCAGAGCAGTGAAGAACCCGAGGGGCCGACGGACCAGATACGGCAGATGCCCAAGCAGCGGCCATGCTCCCGGCGCGGTGGGAATCGGTTCGGAAACCGTTGCGGCACTGTCGATGTCTATCATCTCAAATCAACCTCGGATAGGACGCATGCGGTCGGCAGGGAACTGTCGCGGCGACCGAGGACCACCCAGAGAATCCGCCTTCCGCGAGCGTCGAGGTGATGACGTTGTCCTTTTCCCTGACCGAAAACTGTGCAGTGTCAGTGTGGTTTCCGTTCCCGCAAACGGGAATCTCATCCCCGCATATCGGCAATGCGTCCCATCGCATATGCGGGCAGCGCCCCATATTCCGACCGACCGCAAGGGAGGGTGCCGAGTAAGTATGCGGCGGGCGCATCGACGCGATGCGTCCGCTGCCTTTCCATTGCGGGTGCAGCCGATCCACTCTGGGATCGAACGTGGGCCTGAAAGTCTCCGATCTCCTGTAGCGGAAGAACTTCGACCGGCCCGGGAATGGGCGGCGATGACCAACATCAACGACGAACTGGGCGCGCACAGCACGGCTACCCCGGGGGTGCCGACTGCGGTGCGGATACCGATGATCGAGGACGGTTTCGTCCGTCGGTGGCACCGGGGCCGGTGGGATGTGCGCCGGACGTGCAAGCAGTGGATGGCCGAGCAGGGACTGCTGTCGGCGTCCGTCGCCGACTCCTACGCCGACGATCTGCTTGGATACACCGATCTGGTGTCCGGCTACTACGTCGGCGCATCCGCGGACGTGGTGCAGGCAATCGCCGATTTCTCGGTGTGGTTCTTCTGCTGGGACGACCGGCACAGCGTGTATGCGCGGCACCGCACCGATGACGCGTGGTGGGAGCTCAGCGCGACGCTGCGGCGGGCGGTGGAGCAGCCGGCACGGTATGTATCTCATACCGAGCCGTTGTCCGCGGCGTTCGCGGAGTCGGTCGGACGTCTGTACGGGCGGCTCGGACCAAGGTGGGACGCACGGTTCGCCGGCCACATGGCCGGAGTATTCGACGCCTACGACCGTGAATACCGCAACCTCGCCGGTGGCGTGGTTCCCACGGTCACCGAGTATCTTCAGCTGCGCCGGTGGACGTTCGGCCACGACGTGTGGATCGATCTGCTGGAGCTGACGGCCGGGCGTGAGCTGCCGTCTGCGGTCCGGTCGCATCGGGTGTATCAGCGGGCGGCGCACGCGAGTCAGGAATTCGCTTCGTCGTACAACGACTTGTGTTCGCTGCCCAAGGAACTCAGCGCCGGGGACATCCACAATCTCGGGATCTGCCTGATGCACCATGACGGGCGCTCGGTCGCCGCGGCGCAACGCGCGGTCCGCGATCACGTCATCGACTGTGTCCACAGGTTCGTGGCGGCGGAGACGGAGCTCCGATCGCTGTGGGGGCCCGCGGACTGGCCGCTGACAGTGCTGGCCGCGGTGGAGTCGTGCGTATCCAATATGCGTAATTGGATTTCGTCGACCTACTGGTTTCACCACGAATCCGGCCGGTACCGGATGCAGAAGTGGGCGGATCCGGCGTGGCCGCCCTACATCGACACCGGAGGCGCCCGATGAGCCCTCGCACTCCGCCACGCGCCGGTGGCGCGCTGCCGGTCATAGGCCACATCCCGCCCCTGCTCCGCGATCCGCTCGGCTTTCTCTGCGGCCTGCGCGACAACGGCGACGTGCTGACGATTCGCCTCGGCCCGAAACACCTGTACGCGGTGTGCACCCCGGAACTGGTGGGCGAGTTGCTGATCCACCGAGGGCACTGCCTCGACGTGGGCGGACGCCTGTGGGACACACTGCGGGTGCTGCTGGGCGACGGTGTGGCCACCAGCAACGGGGTGAAGCATCAGCGGCAGCGGCGCCTCATCCAGCCCGCGTTCACCCCGCGACGGTTGACCGCGTACGCGGAGGTGATGGAAACCGAAACCCACGCCATGGCCGACAGCTGGCGTCCGGGGCAGGTCATCGATGTCGACGCGGCCGTGTTCCGGGCGATCACACGGATCATGTGCCGTTCCCTGATCCAAGCCGACAGCGTCGTCGCCCAAGCCGACGACCTGGCCGCAGCTCTGCAGGAGATCTTCGGTGAGTTGTTCCGCCGGATGATCGTGCCTATCGACATCGCGCATCGGTTGCAGGTCCGGCGGGATCGCCGGTTCCGGCAGGCGCTGCGAACCTGGCGCACCGCCATCGATACGGCGATCGAGGAACGCCGGACGTCGGGTGAACGGCGCGACGACCTCTTGGGCTCGCTCCTGCATCCCGCGGACGGCGGCGCGCCGCTCCCGTATGCCGATGTGCGCGACACCATTGTGGCGTTCTTCGTCGCGGGAACCGGCAACGTGTCCGGAACCGTCGCGTCCACACTGCACCTATTGTGCGAGCACCCCGACACAGCGGCGCACCTGCGCGCCGAGGTCAACCGTGTGACCGCCGGTCGGCCGGTTCGGGTCGACGACCTGCCACGGCTGCCGCTGACCCGCAACGTCGTCACCGAGTCCATCCGGATACGCCCCACCCACTGGATCATGACCCGCAGGGCCACCCGCGCATTCACCCTCGGCGGGTACACATTCCCCGAAGGGGCCGATATCGTGTTCAGCCCCTACGCCATCCAGCACGACCCACGGATCTTCCCTGCACCGGATGTTTTCGATCCGGACCGGTGGCTGCCCGAGAACGCCCGGGCCGCACCGAAATACGCGATGGCTCCACATGGGATCGGCAGCCGGAAATGCCCCGGCGAGCTGTACTCGTTGACCGAGGCCGCGCTGTTCACCGCCACCATCATGGGCCGATGGGAACTGCAACCGGTCGCGGAGACCGACCCCTCGCTGCGGATGGGCATCACCCTGCACCCCGCGAAACCGTTGCTGCGCACCGCATCACAACATCCGCGATCGGCTCCGACCACACCTCCCAGGATGCGCCGCGAGTCCGCACGTAGAGGTGAACGGCCATGTCCCTCATAGTTTTCTCGAACCTGCCCAAGGCATAGACTTGCGTCCGCGACCCGTGGGGCCGATTCCTCTGTCACAACCGCTCGGTCAGTCGGACGGTGACCTCGTCGCCGTCGGACTTTCCGATGCGGCGACGGATCGCGGCGGCGACGGGGAGCTTGTGGGTGCCGTCGCCGAGCGCCATGAAGGAGGAGGTGAACGGCATGCCGTCCACCGTTCCTTTCACCTTGACCAGGCCCCGCGTGCCGAAGATTCGTGCCGAGTCGGGGAGTTGGACACAAGTCCACGTGTCGCCCTCCCTGACTTTTCCGAGGACGGCGGTGAAGGTGATGTCGATAGGTCCAGATGCGGTGGTCATGGGAGGCTCCTGTCGGGGGTTGGGGTCAGATGAACAGTCCGAGCACGACGCCGCTGATGACCAGCTTGAGGACCCAGTCGGTCATGTGCACCAGGGCGGTCGGGATCGGAACGTTTTCGTGGACGATGGCACCGGCGAGGATGGTGACCGGAAGCAGCGCCACGATCGCGCCCAGCGCCGCGCCGGCGCCGACGCCGTGCCGATCACCGGCGAGCAGCAGTATCGCCAGCACCGCGGCCGCCGCCAGGCCGCGCAGCAGCACGAACACCATCTGCACCGGCAGCCCGATCCCGGGACGCGGAGTGCTGGTCCGCGACACGAGCGCGGCGACCGGGGGCGAGGCGTAGAGCACCGCGCTGACGACGAACGATGCGACCGCCGCGACGGCGATACCTGCAACAACCATGGCCTTACTCCTTAAGTACGATGTAGTACTTAATTTAGCACCCGGCTGAGTACTGTCAAGTACTAAAGTGGTGGCATGAACTCTGTAGGTGGACGTCGCGGCCGACCGCCCGGGAAGTCCGGTGACGAACTGCTGGCCGTCGCCCGCGAGGTGTTTCTGGAGCGCGGGTTCGCGGGCTCGACGATGGACGAGATCGCTTCGCGCGCAGGGATTTCCAAAGCCTCGCTCTATCGCGAACACCCGTCGAAGACCGAGCTGTTCACCGCGGTAGTGGAGCACTGGACGAGCGCCGGGCGCCACGCCATGGGTCCCGCACTCGCGAAGCTGGAGGTCGCAGAGGACATCCGCGCGGGGCTGCTGGCCTGGGCACGGGCCCTCCGTGCGGGGGTTCTCGCGCCACCCGTAGTGGAGATGCGCCGACTGGTCACCGCCGAGGCTGCTCGCCGGCCGGAGGTCGGGGCGGCCTATCTGCGCCAGAGCTGGGTCAGGAACGTCGGCGACCTCGCGGCGACGCTCCGGACGCTCGACGCCCGCGGCATGCTGCGCATCCCCGACCCCGAAACCGCCGCCGAACAACTCACCTGGCTCGTCGTGGGCGCACCACTGAACGCCCGGATGCTCGATGCCACAGCGACGCCCGGCGACACGGTCGACGCGGCGATCGATGTGTTCCTCGCCGCGTACGACCGGGGTCGACCGCACCCGTGAGCCAGCCGGGCGGGCTCCACCTTCGACGGCCGACACCTGCACACCGAGAACGGTAAGAGCCGGTGAATATCGTGGGCGTATCGAAAGCTGATACGCGCCGGCAACGCCGTTCTGCTTGATCGAGTCTGTCCACCCGATCAAGCGCTGCTGGTCAGACCGTCATCGGACGGTAGTGTGCGGTGAAATGCCGCAGGATGGCGTTCGGGCTGGTCATCGCCAGTCCTGACAGGCTGTCGCGACGGTGAGCGAGTGCGGCGAAACAGTCGACGACGTAGTCGAGGTGGCTGCGTGTATATACCCGGCGAGGTAACGCGAGGCGGCACAGTTCCCAGCGCGCTGCCGTTTCGGTGCCGGTGAGCGCATCGTAGCCGAAGGCTGCCGTGCCCAGCTCCACGCTGCGCACGCCTCCTTCGAGGTACAACTGCGTGCAGAGTGTCTGACCGGGATATTGATGCCATGGGATATGCGGGAGGAAGGCGCCGGCGTCGACGTAGACGGCGTGCCCGCCGGGCGGCCACACCACAGGAATGCCGTTGTCGCGCAAGGCCGAAGCGAGGTAACGGGTCGATTCGATGCGGTGTCGCAGGTAGTGCGCGTCGCACCCCTCGCGCAGCCCGACGGCTATCGTGTCCATATCACGTCCCGACATGCCGCCGTAGGTGGTGAAACCTTCGGTGATTATGCCGAGCCGTCGGCTCGTATCGGCTACGGCTTCGGAGTTGGTAGCCAGAAAACCACCGATATTGGCCAGCCCGTCCTTCTTCGCCGAAACGATGCACCCGTCGGCGTAGGAACACATGCGCGCGATGATGGCGGGAATCGGCCAGTTCGCATAGCCGTCCTCGCGTTGCTGAATGAAATAGGCGTTCTCGGCGAATCGGCAAGCATCCAGATACAGCGGGATTGCGTGCTGGTGTGCCAGTTCCGATACCGCCGCCAGATTGGCCATGGATACGGGCTGACCACCACCGGTGTTGTTGGTGACAGTCATGATGATCACGGGCACGCGCTCCGCCCCGACCTCCGCGACGAGTTTCGCCATGGCCTCGACATCTGCGTCGCCTTTGAACGGCGCATCAGAACCGAGGTCGGCGCTTTCTGCGCAGGGGAAGTCCACCGCCTCGACCCCCAGCAGTTCCAAATTGCCACGGCCGGTGTCGAAATGCGAGTTGCTGGGCACGATCAACCGTTGCGCACTCGACCGCGGAGGACACAGCGCCGAATAGAGCAGTCGTTCCGCCGCACGCCCTTGATGCGCGGGTAACACGTGCCGATATCCGAATATTTCCTGGACGACATCGTTGAATCGAAACCAGGAACTGGCCCCGGCATAGGATTCGTCTGCGCGCAGCAATGCGCCCCATTGGTTATGCGACATCGCTCCGGTGCCCGAATCAGTGAGCAAGTCGATCGTCACATCGCGGGCTTCGATGTTGAACATATTGAACCCGGCTCGTTCCAACACCCCTCGGCGGTGCTCACGATCGGTGATCGGGATCGGTTCCACCATTTTGATTCGGTACGGCTCGAACATGACTCTCCTCATCAGGCATAGAGACGGCGCCTGTCATGCGCGCTCACGCTAGCCCCGCAACCGGGTAGGCAACGCCGTGTTATCCCCACCACTGAGAGGTCGACGACTACGACGAAGGCGGATCATCCGGCGACGCCGCGCTCGGTTCGTACGGCATACCGATGACACCTGGAGTACCTAAGTCGCCACAGTAGTCACTGATGGCTGACAGAACGGACCGCGGGCAGGAGGCGCACGGGGATGAGCCGAACCCTGGTCCGGGGTGGGCGTTCAATGCTCCAGAACATGGCGCCGTTGAAAAGGCTGCAGCGCGAAATGAACAGTTGGAATGCCGGGCAAGCAGCCTACCCGGCGGGAAGTATCACCGTGACTCGTATTGCCCATTTCGTCGGAAGTCTGCCGCCGGAGCTCGCCGCCGATGACCGGACCGCGCTGCGATGGTTTCTCAGCTACAGCGCGGGATCGCCGGTCGCGGCGATACCCCGCGATCTCGACTCCAACTGGATTCTCGACTACATCCGCGCCCGCGCGAAGCACAGCGAAACCCTCGAACTCGTACGGCCCGGTGTTTTCGCCGACTACAGCGACTTCCCCGCCTACCGCGTGCGTCACGGGCAGACGCTGCGGCCACAGCACGTGAGCATGGACCGAGCGGATCGGATCGACGAGATCGCCGCCGTCTTCGAGGAGCTGCGCGAGCAATACCCTGCCGCCACGCGGCTACAGATCAGCCAACCCAGTCCACTGGACATGTCCATGTTCATATTCGCCGCCGCAGCAGTCGCCTCAGGACTCCCTACCGCGCGTGCGCTACGGCGAATCCCCGCAGTCGTCGACGCCGTGCGGAGATTGCCGGTGTTCGTCGACGCCGTACTCGGCGAAATGGAGACGGTCTCGGCCCGGCATCGAAATATCGTGTGGCAGATCGAATCTCCTATCGCGATGCTCGCCATGGTGAAGGCCGAACGTCTGCACGCCGCGCGCCTGCTCGCCCCCTTGCTCGCGCGGCAGCTCGCGAACCTGCTCATCCGGATGGAAGACGCCGGGCTGGAATCCGTTCTGCATCTCTGCTACGGCGACTATCAACACACGAGCCTGCTGGCGCCGAGATCGCTCTCCCCCGCCGTGCGGTTGCTCAACACCGTGGCCGCGCGGCTGCCCGATCGGCCTGAACTTCTTCCCCCAGTGCATATTCCGTGCGGGTTCGGCGCCGAACCCGCACCCCTCGACGAGCACTTCTACCACCCGCTGCGCGACCTGGATCCGCGGTGGCGACCGATCGCCGGCGTGGTATCCCCCGATGCCGACGCCAGCACCCACGCGCTGTCGTTGTTCGAAAACGCGCTCGGCCGACCCGCGCACGGAGTAGCCACACCGTGCGGTTTCGGCCGATGCACCCCAGAAACAGCCGCCAAAGCCGCGAAAGCCACCGTGACGACGGCCCACACACCCCTCGAGGGGCGCACCGAGCAACCACTGGCGCCCCAGAACTGACAATACGCCCACTGCGAAAGGTGCTCAATTTAGGCAGAGCGCATCCTGAGTCAGCTTTACGAATGTTCTGGCCTGCTTGATGGACCTTTCCGGGTCCGTGATGTCCTCGGTAGACCAGGACGTCACCACGCTGCGGCGACCGTCGGCCGTGACTCCGTTGTCGTTACCCCATCCGGGATCGGAGCCGCTGTTCGTCCAGTAACTGCCTCCGCAGGAAAGCGGGACGTTCATGATCCCGAGTCCGTACCTGGCCCCAGGAAATGCGCGCTGTACCGATTCGTCGGTGGGAACGGTTTGCTTCATCTGGGTGAGTTCTGTCGGCTGCAACAGTTGGCCGCCCAACAGGGCCTGGAGGAACCGATTGAGATCTTCGGTGGTCGTGATCAGGCCGCCCGAGGCGTCTACGTTGATGAGCTGTGTGACATCGACGAAGGGCTCACCGGGAGCAGATCGCAAGTAGGCGCGGGCATGCGGCTCGGGAAGGTCAGGCGAGTAGCCCGGCCAGAGGGTGTGGGTAAGGCGGAGCGGCTCGATGATTCGGGCGGCAACTTCCTTATGCCACGGCCGACCGGTGACCTTTTGGATCACCATGCCAAGAAGGACGTATCCCGTATTGGCATAGCTCCATCCGTTGCCTGGTTCGAAGAGCGGTCGATGGCGCATGGCATCTGCCACAATCTGTTCGCTCGGGGTGGGGTGAAAGCGCATCTGGAGATATTCGGGACCAGACCTCGGCATCGGGTAGGACTCATCAGAGATCCCGCTGGTGTGCTGCAGCAGCTCACGGATGGTGATCTGAGCGCCGTCGTTGCCGTTGCCCCTAACCACCCCGGGCAGCCATTTTTCCACCGAGTCTTCCAGCGAAAGCAGGCCCTCTCCGACCAACTGTAAAACGACGGTTGCCGTAAAGGTCTTCGTGGTGCTGCCCATACGGAAGTGACCGTCGGGTGAGACCGGTCGTTTCGTATCAATATCGGCTACGCCGCTGGTTGCGGTCAGTTGAGCGCCATTTTGGTCGATCACGCGTGTCTGCGCACCCGTGATTCCGAGGGCTACGAGCGCGTCGAGGTCGCGCGTCAACCAGTCCGGCTGTGCCGAGCGGGCTGCCTCGTTGTCTGGCGACGCACAGGCTGCCGTCGTGACGGCAAGTGCGGAGACCAGCACGACTGCCAGCAGTCTCCATGACCTAGGACGGCGAGAAATGATCGAGTGGAACGTCATGCACTGACGGTAAGAGCTGCCCAACATTCGTCCTCCGCTAGAGTTGGTGGTGGGGGCGCGCGCAGGGCATCCGCACCCGCTGGGTGAGACTCCAGGCCAGGGAGAGCTGTGCGGGTCGGATCCGGCGGGTGTCGCGGCGGACGTCGGTGAAGTATCGGGCCCAGCGGCCGTCGGCCATATCGGCGTGCTGAGTCTTGTTCCAGCCGAACGGAATGAGGTGAACCCGCTCGCCGCGTTCCTCCAGCCGCTCGGTCAGGTCGGCCAGTACGTCCAGGACATCGGCGAGCCCGGTCAGCACGTCGTAGTCGGCGGCGGGCGCGAGGCGGTCGATAGCCTCGGCCCACTGCGTGAAGCCGTCGATCACGATGGAGGCCGAACCGGTGCGCGCCGCCAGACGTTTGACGATGCCGACCGCGTCACCGGTGAGCGCGAAATCGCCGGGCTGCACCCCGACCGTCAGCAGCAGGCAGTCGAAGAACGCCTTGGTGCCCCCGATATCGGACGGTGCGAGAGCGATGGCGCATGGGCTCGCGGTGGTGACCCGGTATTCGAACCGGCGGCAGTGATTACTGAAGATCCTCATCGGCAGACCTCGCGATCGAACTCGAACATCACACCGTCGCCTTCTCGCTGCGAGAAGTGGGGACGAATCTCCTCGGACGGCGGTAGCTGCGCAGGCGTCCCTGCCCGGAACCGCAAATGCGGGGCGCGCAGGGACGTAAATCGTCCGCTCGCGCACAGCGGCCGAATCCGGGAGTACTTTCGCGCTACCACGGGTAGGTCTCCGGCTTGTTCACAGTGCAGACCAGAGTGTCGCGACGCGCGGCAGTGGTACCGGACTCCGGGCGAAGCGGAGTCGCGGAGTGCAGAAATCGTGCGTCCTCGAAAACCAGCAATTGCCCCGGCTGCAGGTTGACGCTGACGACGCGGCGGCGCTCGGTGGTGTACAGGACCGTCTCGCCGCCGAGCGCGTTTTTGTCTATCACATAGACGAAGACGTATTGATCACCATCTTGATGGGGGCCGGATACCACATTGGTGCTGGTGCGAAACAGATTTACCGAGAAAGTGCCGCGCCTGTACCGCCGGTCGGGTGGGACGAGTTCGAGCATGCCCCGAACAACCGCACCGAAATTCGAGTCGTCCAGTACACGAACTCGCTCGTATACTCGTCGCTGTAGGTGGGGATGCACGCCGATCAGGTCAGCCGGCGTAACAATCGAGATATCGTCGTGCTCCGCCAACTTCAGTGCGGATTCGTCGTGGGTCCACTCATAGCGGACAACATCTCTGGCGCGCAGCCGGTCCGGCGGGTAGGCGTCGTGGCTTTCCGGCTTCAGAACACCCTCGTGAAAGTACCGATGGGCGATGCGGCGACGAACGGCGGAATCAATGCCGAGCAGGGCCTCGTCCACAATCGAATATCCATCTCGGTGGAGGTCGTTGTGTACGCCCTCCAAACCCCGGAGTATCTGAGCCGGGTCGTCCCGCGTCCATGGAGTTGATCCGAGGGGATCGTCCGTGGTGGATACCAGCCCGCCATCAGGTTCGGCGCAGTCGGCCCGCGGCCGTTCGGCACCTGGACGAGACCACGGAGTCGGAGGTATGGCCGGGTCCGTGTGACTATCCGGATCGGGTCGGTTGCCGGGGAGTTCGGGACGAGCACCCTCGTCGGAACGGCCGCCGCGGTCGTCACCTTGTGACAAGGGCGCGTCGGAGACCAGAATCTTGACAGCGAAGAACGGGCCATCGAGCAGAGAGAGGCCCAGATCGTCTGCATCACCGGTGACTTCTGCGACCGTGGCGGGCGAGGGATACTCGGCCAGCGGTCCGTCGAACTGCTCCAGCAGATCCGCGACACGCTCCCGATCCGCCGGGCTGATGTCCGCATACAGTCCTTGGGCCCGGTTACGCAGAGCTCCTAGGGTGATGTCCAAGTCGTCCTCGGCGTCGAAGTTCCATTGGTAACCCGCCACCGCGGCTGCGTGTGCGTGGGAACCGGTGGTGTCGAGATAGACCAAGGCTACGTCGCGACTATGCCGGTAGTAGCGCTCGAAATCGGCGCCGAGCCGTGCGTCAGGCTCGATCCGACCCGCCTCCGGCAGCAAGAAGCTGCAGTCCTGAACAATGATGCGCCCCTGCTGGTCTCGTTCTATTACATGGGAGAAGTTCCCGCCATTTCGGCCGTCCTGGTCGAACACGTCTCCGTGCAGTTGGATGTTGTGAACAACTCCTTCGAAGCGGCGGACACGGGTACTCGCGTCCCGCACGACGTTCCACGTCGTCCCGTATTCGGCGGTGACCTCGACACGGAATCGTCCGTATTGCCGTGGCCCTCCGAATGCTTTGCTCAGCAGGGCATTGTCGGGCTCGCGGACGTCGAGGAGGGCACGTGGCGGCGGCGCGGACTCGAGATCTGCCGGACCGATCGGCCGTGGGGGCGGTGTCGCTGTCGACGCGGCGGAGACTCCGGTGCGCAACGAATCGCTAGGCGGGGCGAGGTCTGTCGGGCCGCTCGCCCGATCAGCGAGCCCGCGGTGGTGGAGCACTCCGTCCCATGGGGCCGCGAACATCAGGTTTTTTCCGAGTCTCGGACAATCTCCCGTCAGCTCGAGAAGTTCCCGGGGTGTGGGGTTGTCGCGCGCGGGATCGTCGAACCGGCTCAAAATCTCGGAGACCAATCGACGATCGGCGGGGCTGACCGAGGGGACACTGCGGAAAACCCGGGCCGCTCCCTCATAGAGACTGTCGATTGTTCTCTCGAGACTACCGGGTCGTTCGGTCTGCCACTGGACGCCCAGCCTCGCAGCAATCAGTGCGCCGGCTGGGGGGTTGACCTGGAATTCGGTTCGGTACGCCCAGCGGGCGTAGTAGTCGTTCTCGAACCTTACCCAGAACATGGCGTACAGATCGTCATGGTGATACTGAGGACGTACCACGGTCCGGCCGTCGGGGTCGAGTTCTATTGTCAGGAAGTCGTCGACGAACATGCTGTCATTCACGCTGAATCTGCAGTGTATTTCGATGCCGTCGGCTACGCGCCGTTCCGCGGTCCGAGGATCGAAGGCCGGACGTTCAGGCGTGAGGTAACGGGCCCTGGTCACCAGGAGCTGAAACCGGCCGTATCGCCCGTTCATCGGCGCGAGTTGCTCGAGCAGACGCTCGTCATCGCGCACTTCCGCAAAGAGCAAATCTGGCAGGGCAGGCAGGCGCGACAAGTCCGCCGGCGCGGAATCCACCGCCGATGTCGACACCGCGGATTCCGGAGCGGCGACGGGCTGGTCGGGCCGGGCAGCGGCTTCCACCTCCGGGGATATCCGAGGTGCGGTCTCGGCCCTCGCTACGGTCCAGGCCACAGGATCTTCGCCAGTGCCGAGCATCTTCTTGACCAGGTGCGGGCTGGATGCACCGAGGAGACGCTCCCCGATGCGGCGGTCACTACGGCCCTGCAGGTCGGCGACTTCGGCGGGCGTGGGCCCGATTACCGGCTGATTGTAGGAGGCCGGCTCGAACCGGTTCATGAAGGATTCCACCATCGCCCGGTCCGCATCCGTCGCCGCCGAGGCCAAACTCGAGGCGGCCTCGCCCAACTCCTCCATCGACCAGAGGGGATGCCTGCGTTCGGCGGACCATTCGTACCCGCGACGCGCGAGCAGAACAGCAATCTCACCCCGGGGACGCACCCGTATCCGGTGAATTCCATGGGCGGCGGCGTACTCTTCGTGTGCGTCAATGAAGGCGTCTACGAATATCTTTGTACGCGGTGTTCGTTCCAAGCCCGACGTGCTCAGGTCCATGGCCAGTCGAAAGTGGTTGTCGAGACCGATCGTGCATCCGACCTTCCCCATCCGCCTGCCGCGGTGGTCGACGACAGAAGCCTCATAGCGCAGGCCATCGACGTGCCAGACCGCCCCGGTCCGCGGGTCGACACGCGGATGAGCGGGCTCCAGGAGCACCGCGTTCTCGAGTTCGAGCCGATATCCGGCGAATCGCACTCGCTCCAATCCCGACAGCAGTCGAATCAGCGAGTCGGCTTCGGTGCTCGACAGCAATTCGAGTAAGCCCGGGACAAGCGACAACATATTGGCCGACGCATCGGATTCCGCTTCGAGTTCGTGGGCTTCCGTACGGCGCCCGAGATCTTCGGGACACTCCGACACGTCCACGATCTGGTCGAAGCTCACCTCACCCTGTCCGTACTCCCGCAGCCACAGCTCGACGAACTCCGGTGACAGCTTCGTTCGTCCCGACTCGCGGTGGTTGATCATGTTCGGCGACATGCCCGCGCGGCGGGCGGCTTCCCGGACCTGCACCCCCGCGTCCTCGCGCAGGAATCGGAGGTATTCGCGGGTGCGCCGATACCCTTCGGGATATCGGGGCCTGCCGGGTGTCAGGGCACACAGGTACGCCTCCACCTCGGTCCGATCGGGCTGCCGACGACCCGCTTCGATATCGCCGACGATGTCCGGCGCGAGTCCCAGCCGGGCGGCCATATGCCGCAACGGCAGCCCCACCCGCTTCCGAAGTGTCTCGAGGCAGGCGCCGATGTCCGCGGTGTCATCGATGGGGCCGGTCCCGGCGGCCAGCGCTCGCACATGGGCAGTCCACCCCGCCGTGACGGGCGGCAGCCGACTCACCGATTCCCGGTTGGTGACAGTCACCTCCAGCACGCCGAGGCGCTGAGCGAACCTGGTCGGGGTGAGACCGGCTGCCTCTCGGAAGAAGCGCAGGCTCGCACCGACTCCCGGCGGCACACTCACGAGTGCGGGGAAGAAGTGTTGTGCCAGCGGCGCGTACAGCCGTTGAACCGCCGGCACGTGCCGCATCAGGGCACGCAATTCGTCGGTGGTGAGTTGCCGCGCCCCGCTTTCGATATCGCTCCAGGTCCCCGGGGGCGCCCCGATGATCGTATCCATCTGCTCGGGCAAGAGTGAGAGACCTTCGCGAACGGCGCGCAACCAGTCCCGGGCGTGGTCGTAGGCGTGGGGATGCGGAATTCGCCGCCACCCGGAGGTATCCGGGGCGTCGTCGGGCTGGTGACCGACGGCCTCGGAGGACACGGCGGATGGCCACGGCGTGGCCTTCGTCCCCGAACCCGGCTCCGTCCGCTGCCTGGTCCACGGCGTCGTCCGTTCGTCCGAGGCGGCGGGCGCATCGGACCGGTGCGGGATTTCCGTGGACGGCGGGTCCTCGGGCATGACGATCGAGCGGGGAGCGTCGCGAGCATCGTCGGGGCCGTCCGAGGGCCTGCTGCCGATGAGACCGTCCGGGCCCGAGGTGTCTGGTGCGGCCCGTGGGCGAACCGCTCGACCCACGGTGTCCAGCACCGAATCGAGCCACTCGTCCAGATCTGCCTCGAATGAGTCGATCTCGGCGGTCCGGTCGATGATCGCCTCGACGGCACCGACCATGAGGAAGAGGTGGTGACACTGCTCGGCATGCTCACGCGCCGCGAGGTCCTCGGGCCGCGACGCGTCCAGATGTGAAATTAACTTGACGACGACAGTCCGCGCCGAATCTGTCGGCAACGCGTCCGCGGGAGCTTCGAGCGACTGACGCTCCGATTCCGGGGTATCCGCGTCCAGCATCGCTCCGAGCTGACGCCAATCCCGATTCAGCCTGCGCTGCAATTCTTCTCGCAACTCCGGAATACTGCGCCACCGGCTCAGGTCCATCTCGATGGACGCGGCGAGGTCTCGCAGTTTGGAATAGCTCGACGCACGCTTCACTTCGGCCGTGCGCCGACTGTCTATCGACGCCCTGACGTCGCGTACGTGCGCGCGCAGCGCGTCGTGCGCACGTCGCCAGGAGGCTACGTCGTCGAACGCCTCCACCAGGTGCCGCAGGCTGAGGTAGCGTCCGGTTTGGTTCGATCCCTGCGCCGACTCGTTCTCCGTCCAATCGTCGCCGGGCAGAGCGGCTTCGCAGACGTCGGCCGCCGCGCGGATCGTCGCCACGTCAGAAGAGAGTTTGTCGCGTACTATTCTGCGGTCCAGCGGATATTCCCGCAGGTGTTCCCCTATCCGGCGGAGGATCATCTGCTGGCCCAGGGTCGTCCGGAGCCCCGCCTCGTCGAGCGCCGCGATCACCGTGTCGATCCGACCGAGTCGCCAACGCGCACGGGAGATTTCGCCGATGGGCCGGACAGTGGCGTCGAGCCGTTCGGAGTATTCGCCGGACTCGATGTCGTCAGGTTGCGCCGACGGCTCGGGCCGCTTCGTGAACTCCGCACGCATGACGGACAGGCACTCGCCGATCCGCGCAGATTCGGGGGTCGATTCGGACAGCCGCCACGCGGGCTCGCTTTGCGCGGCGGGCACACCGGCCAGCACCCGACTCACCAGGTCGAGCGTCGCGTCGAGGTAGGTGTTCAGCAGAAGGCTCGTGCTGTCGCGCTCGACCGCCGCGTTCGCTCGCGCGGCCGACCGGCGCAGTTCCTCGATATCGGCCGGTACGGACATCTCGTTGTCGGGGTCCTGGTGGGCCGTGACGAGGTAGCGCAGCCGAGCATGCAGCAACGCCATTCCGTGCCAGGAATCCAGCGACGACAGGCGGTAAGGCCGAGCCGCCGCGAGGAGTTCGCTGTCCGACGGTGTGGACGGTGCCGACTCACTCTCCGCTACGGCCGTTCCCAGCGAGAAGAGATCGCGCGCATACTCCTCCAGATGTTGCCGGGCCACGGCCAGCCGATCCGTCCTCACGAGCGCCGAGTCGAGCAGCCTGGCGAGTTCGCCGAGGGGCCGGAACTCGGCGGCCGCTCGCATCAGGCCCTGTACCTGGCCCAGCAGCGCGGACAGTTCCGCCGTGCGGCGTATCAGATCCGCTTCCACCTCCTCGATGGTGCTGGCCCAAGTGTCCAGACGCTGGATGTCGTCCACCAGTCTCGCGACAGGCATGTATCGCTCGAATTCCAGCCCGGCGGAGATGATTTCCGGTGTCGCCACCCCGTGCGCGCGCCACTCGGTCAGTACGTGCCGGATCCATTCGTCGTCCACCACCGTGCCGCGCTCGATCTCGAGCATGACGACCAGGTCGCCGCGCAACTCCTGATACCTGGCGAACCACGTCTCCCAGGTGGGCGAGGCGGTCCGCAGCAGTTTCACGGGATCGACACCGTGCGGCGCGAGCAGCGCCGACAGTGCCCGCAGCAGTTCCCCGCGGCGCTCGGCGAGGTGGTAGGCGACCGCCAGCCGTGCGTCCGGATCGGCTGCCGTGCGACGCTGGCTCGACGGCGACGATGGCTCCCGATCATCGTGCGGCCTGCTGCCGATCAAGCCGTCCGGCTCGGCAGTGGGGTCGGAGTGGGATGCGGTATCCGCCGGGCGCACCGAGTCGCCGGGGGTGCCTGTCAGATCCTTCACGAGCACGCGGGCCTTCTCGGGATCAGGCACTCGAACCCGGCTCCCGTCCGCCCTTTCCACGACGTCGTAGCACTGCACGGATCCCTGGCCCCAATCGACATACCCCAATCGCTCGTACAAGCGCGCCGCGGCGGTGTTGCTGAGAAGGACGGCCAGGGCGACCCGGTCACGACCCGCTTCCACGCGGGCATACCGTTCCATGTGCGCGATCAACTCGCCGTCGATATGGCGGCCCCGGAAACCTTCGGCCACTCTCATGTGGTTGATCAGCGCGACGCCGGGAAGACCGGACCGAATCTCCGGTTCTTCGGCATCCTCGAGCCAGAGATACCCGTGCGCTACCGGTCTGCCGTCACGGCGCGCCACGAACAGGACACCATCCCCCCGGGCCTGGCGTTGCAGGCGGTCCTCGAGAATCCAAGAGTGTCCGAATTGCTCGGCCAGGGGCCCGATATCCGCGGCCGTCGCCGCTTCGATCGTGAGGGCCGAGGCGACCTCATCCGATACTCGTTCGAATTTGCCGGCCAGTTCACCGATCTCGCCTTGTTGCCGATCCAGGAGGTCGGCGTAGCGGCCCCGTTCGGCATCGGTGGGGTGTGCGAGCCTGCCGTTACCGGGACGGCGGCGGGGTACCCGGGCAAGGGTGTCGCCGCGTCCTGCGGTGATGTGCGCGGAGTGGCGCAGCGCTTCGGTGGGCTGTCCGGTCGCCGGGTCGTAGCGCAGATAGCCCACATGCACTGCCAGGACGCCGGTGAACTCCGCCGAGTCCGGGAACTCGGCGCCGAGCCGTTCGCCGCCGAATACCTCGGAGGCAGGGTCGAGGCCGAGGCCGAGGCCGCGATGGTAACGGCTTCCGACGCCAGGCTCGTCCGCGCCGAACGTGGTGACCACGTCGCGCCACGACGCGAGGACGAAGACGTTGTGTGCGCCGATGCCGAAGTCCGCGGCGTGGACGAGCGGGCCCGCCCCCGGCGACCCCGAGAGGATGACCGAGCCGATCAGACCGGCGAGCCTGCCCGCGCGGCCCGCGTAGGACGTGGCGACCGAACCGTAGCTGTATCCGTAGAGCCGGTTGACAAGCCGGTCGGACGTGGCGGTTCCGGCGCGGCTCCGGGAGGCGTGGAAGGCGGCGATGTCACACAGCAACCGGTCCCCGCCGATCTGGGCGCGGCGCCGGAAGGCGGCCTTCACATAGCCGGTGTACAGGGATCCGGCAGGCGCGTCGTATCCGATCCAGACGATCGAGGCGAGCTCGAGCGACGGATCGACCTTCCGTGTCTCCGAGTACAGGTTGCGCAGCGGCTTGAATTGGTAGGCGAGCGAGGAGGAGGTCGTACCCGTCCCGGGCACATGCCAGTTCACCGTGTGCGCGGTGTCGACGTTGCCGAGCGCGGCGACGGCCTTGCCCTTGCCGCGAAACGCCGTCGAGTCATAGGACAGCAGGTGCACCGGCGGGCTGCCCGGCATCTCGGCAGCCTGCCGGTCCATCTCTCGCAGATGGTTTCGAGTATGAACCAGGTTGCCGAGCCGGCGTCTGTCGGCGGCGGTGAGCCCGGTCCGGGCCCACTCGAGTATTTCGGTGCCGGACGGCTTCCGGGCGAGGAAATCGTCCAGGTCACGCTGGATCGACAGGCGGTTGGCATGGTCGCGGAGCACGGCGGGCAAGCCGTCGGCATTACCGATCTGGTGCGGATAGACCTGGATGAGCGCCCGTTGCGCGCTGCTCAGCCCGCCGGGTTGATCAGGATCGCGCAGCGAGTCCCACCAGTCGCCGTTCTCGGTCGCACGGCGTTGCGCGAATTCAGCTCGCAGGCGATTCCCCCAGCGCCGCAACTCGTCCGCGTTGCGGAAGCCGCCCGCGCGCAGTGCCGTATCGGCCGTCCGCCGCTGTTCATCGTCGAAACCATGGTCCACAGGCAGCGACTGCCGGTGGCGTGCCGGGTCGACATCGGCTTCCGACCGAACCTGCCGGTCCATCCATTCCACGACCGCATCCAGGCATTCGTTCACCGTATATGTCTGGGCAGCCGCATAATTCGTGTGCCGCACGGCGGTGAGGAGTTCGTTGTTCTCCTCGACTGTAGGCGTTTCCGCGCGGGTCGCGATCGACGTGGCGAGCAGCCGCACGATTTCGACCGCGCGCAAGCCGCGCACTGAGTCCTCGGGTTCCACTGTGGCCGGTGACGCCGCCGATCCGAACCGGTTGATCAGAATCCGGCGTTCGGCGGGGCCGAGTTCGTCCAGGGCGTCCCGCAGGTCGGCCGGACCCGCCTCGGCCAGTGCGGTGGCCAGCACGGCCTGCGATCGGTTGTATTCGGCCGCCAGGGCATGCACCGCTCGGCGAGCGGCGAGCAACGTCAAGTTGCGAAACACCGACCCGTCCACCCCGCCGCTCACGAATCGAAGCGCTCGCCGTGCATCCGAAACCGGTCCCCGCACAACGCGTTCCAGCTGCTCTGCGCTCGCCTCCTCGATCAGTTGCCGTGGGTCGGGCTGATCGGCGCCGACCAGGGCGGCATACATGGCGGCCCGGAAACGGTCGAGCTCCGATGCCGTGGACGGATCGACGAGCGGGTCCGCCGTCACCAGCTGTGCTCGCTTGTTCCGGATCTTCCGGCGGATACCGGCCAGGCTCGCCCGCACATCATGCTCGGAGATACCGAGAGCCGTCGCGATATCGTTGTGCGTCGCGCCATTTCGCGCCTGAGCCAATATCGCGGTTTCGGTGAATGAGAGCGACAGGCCGTCGGTAGGGGCGTCGTCGCACGGAGTATCCGACGGCCTGCTGCCGATGTGTCCTTCGAGTTCGGTCGCAGGGCGCAGATCGGAGACCACGGCGAGGTCTTCCCCTGATACGTGTCGGGCGAATGCGTCGACCGTCTCGGCGGTGTCCGGGTGCCATTCGACAGTGTCGGATTCGGCTACCCATCGGACCATTCGCTGGTGCAGTTCGGCGAATACGCGGGCAACCTGAGCGGGTTCGGCGCCCGGGGCGGGATCGCGATAGCCGACGATGGTGCGGTCGCCCTCTCGATTGGCGACGACCTCGATATGTCCGGGTTCGCGGCGAAGGGGGGCGAGAGTCAGCGGCACTCGTATCTCGTCGGGGCGCAGCCTTATGCCGTCGCGAACGGGTTTCACCCAGAAATGCCCGGAATAACCGGAGAATACCGCGTCGACGCTGCGGTGGAAGCCATCCGCGTTCGCTCCGAACAAACTCGACAGCGGCGCCGGGTCGCCGCGCCACAAACTGCCTTGGCTTTCGCTGTCGAACTCGGTGTCGTCGAGGTGAAGTCCGCCGCGAGACAGGGCGTCGCGCAATTGCGCGGTACCCATGGGATCGAAAATCTCTTTGTGCCGATAAGGACGTACTTGCCCGTCCGGGCGCCCGTTGTCGTCGGTGGCCAGTGTTCCCCAGCCCGACAGTTCGTCACCCATGGCCGCCATCAGCCGGAGGAGCGATTCGTGGTCGTTCCCGGCTATCATTCGGCCCCACGGATCCATCAAGAAGGAAACGCCGCCCTGTTCGGTGCGTAGCGGTTCCAGCGCCGGGCCGCTCGACTCTACGAGGCTTCCGCCGTGTACACCGATGGCTCGAGCTCGGACGGTGGAGGATCGTTCCTCGTCGTCGTCGCGTAGGTCTTCGGACGTGATGCGGCGCGTCGAGTAGGACGGTCGGAGTTGCCGCTGTGTGTCGTCGCCGTACCGGGCGAGGCTCCCGAGGTCATCCGACATCCGCTGCATCATCTGCGGCAGCGAGGGGTTCTCCACCAGGCCGTGCCGGACAGCGGAGCGCATCGCGGAGGCGGCCGCGCCGCCGGCGCCCGCCATCGCCTGATGGATGTCCATGCGCAGCTGGAGCAGTGACAGGCCCGCGGTCACGGCGGGAGTTGCGGACCCGAGGCGGTCGACCGCCGCCGCCATCGCGTGGTCCAGATCGCGGAGCCGTGCGGTCGCCTGTTCGGTATCACGGGTGCAGGTGAGGAAATACAGCGCCGCCCGGTAGGCATCGGGTATATATCGCCCCGCCACCTCGCCGAACGCGCGGTCCGAGGCGGTGCGGGCCGCGGCGAACTCGGCCGACCGCGACGGTAGCTCGCGCAGCGCTCGCATCAGTTCGGGATCCCAGTCGCCGTCCCGACCCCGGACCAAGTGGTCGTCGGCGAGTCTCGCCCAGTTCGCACCGTCCACGATCCGTGCGGCGCCGAGTTCGGCAGCCGCGACTGCGCGCTCCGGGAATCGGTTCAGTATCTCGAGATCGTCCTCCGGCACCGTTCGCGTCCCGGCGCCGCAGAGCGCTCCGATGATCTCGAACACACGGTCGGCGGCATCCGCCACGGCGATCGCCGACCCCGGCCCGCCGTCGGCGATCCGGCGCCACTGCTCGGCGACCAGTGCGGTCTGTGTCCGAGCCGCACCGACAACCGTCTCGACCGCCGGTGGTCGCCCTTGCCGCACAGCGGCGATATGGCCCGTCGTATCAGCGTGCGTTTCGGTGAGATATGTGTGCAAGTCGTGCGCCGTCAGGCGAGTCGCCCAGTGCGCCAACTCTTCTCGCGAGGCGCGGAAGGGATCCGGCCGGGTGGCCTCGGACCGCGTCGACGCGTCTTCGGTCGCACGTTGTCCGCCTGCGGGGTCGGAGGCGAACTCCGACGGGCGGCTGCCGGTACGGACGGGTTCGAGTGGCCGGGAGGTGTTCGACCCACCGGGCGGGCCGGTATCGGTTGCGGGGGACCACTCGGGGATTCGGAAGTAGTCGGCCAACCCGTCCGGGATCGCTTCGTTGACGCTGTTTTCCAGTGCCGCGTCCACAGGTACCGGCTCGTCCAGGGTCTCGGCAGGAGGCATGTCTCGGACGGATCGCTCCGGGACGAGATCGCCCGCCGCGTCGAAATCGATTGTCCAGAAGGCCTGTTGGGATTTCAGTCTGCCGAGGTATTTCTGCTGTTCGCGCTGCCACTTGTCGAATTCGACGGCCTTGTTCAGCAGCGTGCGGGAGTCGGCCAGGTCTGCCGGACCGAAGTCGTCGTCGGACCGGCCGTCGCGGGAAGCGGCGAGGTCCACCACGACAAGTTTCGGATCGTCAACGCGGTCGCTGTCGTTGACCAGGACCACGAGGTGGTTGTCGGCGTCGCTGCTGCCGTGCTGCTCTGTCTGCTTCCACTTGTAGACCAGTACTTGGATGCCACCCGGACGTTGCTTCAACGATTCGACGGCCTTGTCCAAGGAGCCGAATTTGTCGCCTGTCCTGCGGCCGAACGAGTCTTCGAGCTGGTCCCCGTCTTGGCCCGCCAGCAGGTTGTTGGTCGCGAATCGGAAGCGGTCCTTCTTCTTCGGGCACAGCATCCGCATGGCGGTGACGGCGTTGTTGACACAGTTGTTGGGACTGCGCCGATGAATCTCGGTGACCAGCTCGAGCAGGGCCGCGGTGGCCAGATAATACGAGGCCATAGCATCGATATCCACAGTGGAATCGCGCGGATCATGCGTGGCGGAATGGCCGGTCGCGTCGATCGCGGTGGAGTCGCGGGAATCGATGCCGGACAGGTGCAGGGCGACCGACTCGCCGACAATGTCGCGGACCGTGGCGGGAGTGATATCCGAGGGTGCCTTGCCGATCGCGGCAGCGAGTTCATGCTGCGCGTCGGCCAGCGCGGCGCCGACGTCGCGCATCCCCTCCGCGCCCTCGATCCGGGCTGGATCCCAGTCCAGCAGCTCCGCGAGCACTTTGCGGCGCGTGACGAGCTGGTCGATCGCCTGCTCGTCGGTGAACAGCGCGTACTGGACGGCGGCCGCGGGCGACGACGCCTCGACCTGCTGCCACAGCGCCTCCACCGCGGCGGGCGAGAGCCGCGCTCGATGCAACACATCGCGCAGCGCATCATCGGTGCCGGTTACAGCCACGGTCCGGTCGTCGGTCGTGCCCGGGTCTGCGCTGCTACCGAGATCGTGCACCCCTGCGACCGCGGCGGCTAGGGCCGGTGCGGGAACTCCGAGCAGGGCGGCGAGCCGCCTCGACCGGTCCACCGGTCGATCCGACTGACCGTCTTCACTCTGCTCCGGATACCACAGTTGCGTGCTTCCCGGGGGCGCCTCGGGGCCGATGATCGGTGCATACGTGCGGATGAAGTCGGCGGTGGCGTGGTAATGCGCGCGCGCCTGCAGCCCCGACACCCCGTCCTCCCCCCTTACGAGCGAGACGAGCTTACGACTGGTATCGACTACCTTGTCGTGCGTGGCGGAGGTGGGGTCGTCTCGGTGAGCTGCGACGGCATCCTGGTACCGGACCACGGCCTCGCGGACCCCACGCAGGTGCATGGCCTTGCGGATCAGTTCGTCCTGCGGCGACATCAACGCTTGTGCGGTACCGGGTTTGCCGTTGCGGGCGGTGCGGTTCTTGGCCTGGTCGTAGATGTAGGACTGTTCGGGTACCTCGGTCATCCACACATGCATGCCGCCCTTGGCCAGCACCGCATCCGACACCGAGATGTCCACACCGCGCTGCCCCTGGCGGTTGATTACCAGGATCTTGCCCTGTTCACCTGCGGCGTCGAATACCTGCTGCAGCTTGGTTTCCCAGTCCGCACCCCACTTCGCGATCCGGTCGGCGTCGACCGGCTCGATCGCGTCGCGCGGTATCCCCGCCCGCAACAGCGCCTGCACTTGCTTGTCGACCAGATCGTTACGGTGACACAGGATTTCCTGAAACCGGCCCTGCCCGCCGTCCCACATCTCGTGCGCGTACCCGGCCAGCGCGGTCAACTTCGCCCGAGTGTTCTCGTGCACATCGGCCTGGCCCTCCACCAGACGCGACGGATTGAACGGATCGACCGCGTGCGGCGCCTCCATCCCGTACACGATCTTCAACACGTCGCCGAGATCGGTCAGCGTGCCCGAGGCGCCGGTAATGTGATCGAAAAACCGGTCGGTACCGTAGATCTCGGCCGCCGTGATCGACTCGACCGAGTCGGCATCGGCTCGCACCACGATCCCGTGCTGCTCGGCGCTCACCCCCTTCGCCTCGGCGGCGCGGATCTCCTTGGCCTCCACCGCCTGCGCCAGACTCGCCTTCCCCGGCTCGGCGCTCCACCGTGACTCGCTCGAGTTCCAGGCGTGTTGCGACTCCCGGTCCGATTTGCCATCGTCGCCACCGAAACGGGTCTTCAGATTACGTTGCAGACCATGCTCGTTCTGGTCGATAATGACGATCTTGCCCTGGTCCATCACATAATGGGTCTTGTTGCGCGTGGTGAACTCCGCGGCGGCGGCCATGTCGAGCCGCGACGACCCCATCCACGTGAGCCACTGCTCGCCACCCGGTAGCGCCTCGACCTTGGCGCGTCCAGCCGGTGTCAGTGCCGCCTGACCGTCGTACCAGAACTCCGTCCCCACCTCGAACGAGCCGTCGGGCAACTGTACATCGACTTCTTCGGAGAGCTGCTTCAGGCCGAAATCCTCATGTGACAGTTGACCTTTCGCGAGCGCGTCGGCGAGGAAATCATGGGCGGCGAACACCTCCCGCGCGGTTGCCTCCGGCGCCTCGGCAGCCGACAACCCGGAACGGATGAACCTTTTCTCCCCGCGGTCGACGATCGCGTCCATCTCATCGATCACCGCCCGGCGCGGCGGCGAATGCCCGGCGTTACACAGATGCCCAACCGTCTCGCCGGTCGCCAAAACGATCGCCGGACGACCCGGTGTCACCGCACCGAATCCGGCGTTCTGGTCGGCGCGCAACACATCGACGCCGTAGCGGCTGAGCACCCGCTTGTACTCGACGAACTCCCGGTGCGCCAACCCGTCCGCCGTCGTCACCAGCAGCACCGAACCCCCGCCCGGCTCGCGGAGCGAACGGACCGCCTGATGCAGCGAATACGACATGAACATCAAGGTCTTGCCCTGGCTCGGCAGCATCTGCACCGGCCGCCGGGCCATCTCGAAACCACCCTCCAACTGCGGCCCCCGCAGCACCATCCCCCCAGGCGCCCCGTCCATCGTCCCCCGCCGAATGATCTCCATCCCCGCGATCAACGATTCCCGCTCGTCGGGATGAAATAGCCCGGCCTGCAACGCCTCATCCGAAAGATTCGACAGCTTCAGGCCGTCGGGAACCGAATCCGCGGACCGCGCATGGAAATCCGCCAGCACCTCCTCCGCCCGACCACGAGACCCCAGCCCCGCGCCCTCCGACTCTGATTCCCCCGCGGCCCGCACCGCCTCGGCTCCGGACGCGCCGCTCTCCGCCGTCGAGTCGTGCGCTTCACCCTCCGCCCGCGGCCCGGTCTCCGCACCGTCTTCCGCTGTGGCACCGGGATATTCGTCAACCGCTCGATTGGCGGATGTGCCGTTCTCCGCCGCGGCGCTTGGGTTCTCACCTTCCGGCCCGTGCGCGGAGAGCGTGCCGTCTTCCGCGGTGGCGCCCGGCCTCCCGTTGCCCGACCGGTCGGTGGTGGATGTACCGGCTTCTGTTGCGGCGACCTGGTTTTCGCCGCCCGGATGATTCGCGTCCCTCGTCCCTCGTCCCGCGGCGGCGTCGGCGGCCGGATGGGGCTCTGTCGTGGGAGCGTGCTCGTCGCTGGCGCGCCCAGCCGCAGAGCCTTCCCCATGGACCGGGCTACGCCCGGCGGTGTCGGCGGTGTGATCGGGCGAGGGTTTTTCGGAAGTGTCCGGAATCTTCGGGGGCGCGGCGCTTTCCGGACTGGCCGTCACTCGCGGCGGGCCGGAGGCGGGATCGTTGCCCGGCGTACGTTGCCCGGTGGCGGGGGCCGCAGCGGTCACGCCTGCCTTCGGCTGCGCGCTCTCGCCCCCGGCCGAGGCGGGCGAAGATACCTCGCGCGGGGCGACGGCGGTCGCGGTGGCGTGCCGCGGCGTCATGGCATGGCCCGCGGGAGTCGGCTCCGACGGCGTCGGAGCGGGCCGCCCCGCCCCGGCCGTCGAGCCGTCGGCAAACTTCTTGTCCGGGGCGGTGTTCCAGGCTTTTCGGGCGGTCTCCCAGGCCTGTTCGGACTCCGCGGAGATCTTTACCGGCGGCCTGGCGGGGGGAAGGTCGGGCCGGGTGAACATCTCGCTCCCGTCGACCACGGGCCGCGTTCCGAAACCGGACTTGGCATGGATACCGGGCTGCGCTTGCACGGTCCCGGCGAATCCACCGTTGAGCATCGACGCCAGTACCTGATCGAAGTGTTCGGGCCACCCCGTGATCATCGCCGCCGCACCCAGACCCGACACCGCACCCGCGGTCCCCTGCACCAACCCCATCAACACCCGACTGGTCTGCACCCGCGGCAAAAACCTCGGCACCAACCGCCCCGCCACCACACCACCCACCGCACCCCCCGCACCCGCCACACCCCCCGCCACCACAGACCTCACATCAATACCCCGCGGATTCTCACCACCAACCCCAACCACACTCAACTCACGATTACCCTCCACCACCTGCAAACCCTGCACACCACCATCGACCACCACCGGCACCACCGCCGACCTCCCCACCACCCCAACCAACCGCAACGGCCCCATCCCCGTCAGCTTCACCACCGTATCCGCCGCACCCCGCGCAAAAGCCTGCTTCAAACCCGCCCGCATCACCTCCACCTCCACACGACCCTTCACCAACATCGACTCGACCACCGGAGCCGCCGCCACCTGCCCCGCCGGACCAGCAGCCGACGCAACCACCAACGCCTTCGCGATCTGCCCCACCAACTGAATACCGAACGCGAACATCACACACAGCGTCTTCTCCGCCTCATTGGCCGCCCCATCCGCCTGATCGGCCAACACCAACGCCTCATCACGCAACCGCACCGCCCCACCACGATGCGAACCCAACATCTCCCGCACCCGATCACCGAGCACACCCACCGAATCCTGCTGCGCCAGCAGCCTTCCCGCATCCTCCGCATGACCATCCGTCGCCGCCGCCCACTCCCGCAACTGCGCAGCCATCCACCGCATCCTGGAAAAATCCGCCCGCGGCAAATCCCCACCGAACACCACCAACTCGACCACATCCCGCACACCCGGCAACACATCCCCCAGAGACTCGAAAGCCTCCCGCAACCACACCACCGGATTCAACAACGACTCCTCCACAGCCGCCGCCTACCTCGCCAACACAGCCGCGTCGACCAACGCGGTATACAACACTCTCGCCTGCGGACTCGCCCCGCCACCACGCAACACCACCTCAGCGAACGCAGCACTCAGCGCTCGGCACGGGTCGAACCCGGTCCCACCAGTGTCGGCGCCGGACCACTCCGCCCGCCAACGCCGGTACCCACGCAGCAGTTCGGCCAGCGTCGTATATCGCCCCGCCGCCATCCGCATGTACTGGGTGATCAGGGTGTGTTGGGCCGTCCGGCGGGCGACGTCACCCCCGACGCCGTTCAGCGCCAGGCCGAGTTCGCCTACCGTTGCCGCGTAGACGGCCGGCTCGTCGGCATCGGCGCCGGTCTCCGGTGTTCCGGCGCTGTCGCTCGATTCGCGGGCGACCCGCTGGTCGAGGGTGATCGACCGTACCGTGGCGAAGTCGCCCGGTTCGCTACGCCAGCGCACACCCTCGGCGACGTCGTCCAGTTCCGCCACCGCGACGATATCGAGTTCGATCGCCGGATAGTCGGTGAGCACTCGATCGATGGCCGCCGCGAACTGCCGCACCGGGGACTCCTGCAGCCCCGGCAGGTCGAACCCGACGACCGTGACGCCGTGCCGGTCGGACAGCGATCGTGCCAGCCAGACAAACAGCGGCGAGACGCCGGATCTGCTGGCCGATCGTTCGGCATCGGCAGGTCGATCCCGTTTGCCCTCGCCCTCTTTCGGGGAACGTGGCGGGGCCCCGGATTGCGGACTCGACGGATTCTGGTCGGCGGACGCGGGCCCGCGGGGCGTTTTCGGTGGTGGCCCGGTCCAAGGGGTTTCCCGTTTCACATCGACGCCGGCACCGCGTGCGGGTGTCGCCGCACGCCCGGCCGCGCCCGCCTTGCTCGGTGCGGCGGCGCCGGAAGATGTGGCCCGCCCGGTGGCGGGCGGCGACACACCCACGGGCGGCGAGGCACCCGTGGAAGGAGGCCGACGGCTCGGATCCCCGGTAGAGTTCGCGCCGCCCTGCCGATCGGGTGGTTGCCTCGAAGGCTCCTGTGACTGTGGACCATTCGGCGCCGGTGGACCGGTCTGCGAAGACGATCGGCCGGGCGCACCCGGTTGCGCGCCCGACATCGACTGTGGGGTGGTCGCGCCGCCCGGGACAGCCGGGGCGGCCGGGGGCGACTGCGCGGCAGATGTATCGGCTGCTGGTGCGGAACCCATTGGGGCAGAAGCGTTCTCCTGCGCCGGCGCCGAAGCGGGCGAGAACGGCGAGGTCGGCTGCGTCCCCGTCCCGCTGTTCTGCGGGGCCGACGGCTCGTCGGCCGCCCGGCCGATGTGGCTCGCGCCGCCGATATCCTGCGCCTCGAAGTCGCCTGCGGCGTTCGCGACCTGCCGCGCCGTGTCTCGCAGGCTTTCCTCCATAGCCCGCAGATTGGCCAGCAACTGATGGGCGTGCGGCTCGAAATTCGCGGCGAACGCCGTGCCCAAATCGTCATCGCCCCAACAACCCTCGGCAGCGGCCAGGCAGTCCCGCAGCCCGGCATGGGTCCGGCCGACCCGGTCGCCCAGTTCGGCCATCCGCGCGCTGTCGTGTCGCAGAGTGTCGGGATCCACCCGAATCTCGTCGCTCACGCCGGCTCCTCCGGCGCGACGAGGCCGCCCCGGCGGAGCCGGAACCGTCGCTCGAACTCGACCGCGAACTCCGCCCACGGCACCGACGACGTAGACCGTTCCACCACACCGTCATCGGCGACGTAGAAAACCGCACGATCCAGCGCTATCTCTCCGGCGGCCGCCGGTGAGCGCACCACCCAGCCCACGGCGAGCCGTTCGGCGCGCAGGCTCGACAGCGAGTACCCCGTGGTGTCGTACCCCTGCCGGATAATGTGCTGCCGGACGCGCGTGACCGCATCGGTCTCGGTGATGCCGTCCGGCTCGCTCGCGACCAACCCCGCGACGGAAAACTGGAACAGGGCGCCGTCGATATCCATTCGGTCGTCGTGGCCGAAGACGCGCGTGAGGGCCGTCCGGGTCACCGCGGCGGCCTGTGCGGCGAGCACCAGCTCCTTCGCGGCCCGCGCGACCGCGCCCTCGCGCTCGGCCACCAGCTTGCCGACAACGCCGACCACGGTGCCGACCGTCCACACGGCCGGTATGGCCGTCGCGTTTTCCGATATGGGGCCGCCCTCGCCCTGATACCACCGCCCCGCCTCCCACCAGTAGCAGAACGACAGTAAACCGGTGAGCGCGCGGGGGTTGAGCACCGGGTCCGTCACCCATTCCGGAGCGCCCGCATAGAACTTCGGGGCCGCCGCGCCGGCGTTGTAGACGGCATCCAGAACCGATGCGTTCCAGACCCCGCCCGACAACACCGCACGGTCGCCGGGCAGCTGGGTCAGCGTCGAACCGCTGTGGCCCGCACTCTCGAACACCCCCGTCGACGCCCCCACCCGCGGACCTCGCCGCGACCCGACCGCCACGAAAGCCGCCGCCAGTACCGCCCATCGAGCCCACAGCGCCGAGAGAACTGGCAACTCGTCGTCGACCGGCGTCGCCCGCACGTCGGCGCTCCGGTCCGCGCGGCACTCCGCGGCGGCCTGCCGCGGCGGTCTCGACGGCACAGCGGCGCGCCCGATGTACGCGGCCAGCCACACCGGGAGCCGTTCGCGGGGATGGCTTTCGAGATCGGCGCGGTAGGCCTCGGGATCGAACAGCTGCTCGCCGGGGAAGGGAGCCATCCCGTCGTCCCGGACAGCCTCCACACCGTCGGCCGCCACCCGCACCAGCAGTCGCCACCACGGGCCGTCGCCGGACCGGGCCGACAGCACACGATGCCTGCGCACCGCATCCCACACCCCGTCGGACACCCTGCACCGGACCGACCGCGTGCCGTCGTCGGCCAGCACCGACGCCGACTCACAGACGACCGTCATCGCGAACGACGCCTCGAGTCGCTGCCACCCCTCCGGCGCGAGTTCGGCCAGCCCGTCCACGATCTGCGTGACCAGTTCGGCGGAATCGGCGTCACTGCCTCCGGACACTCCACCCTCCGGGATAAGCGCGGTCGTTGGCCCTCAACATGACGTTTGCGCCGTTCCCGATGCGATGCAAAGAGGTATTGACAACGATTGGATCCGTTCGGTGGAGGGCGCTGCGCCAATGCCGTCCGATTATCGGGGCTCGGCGGGGCTGCGTGTAACGCGTGAATAGCTAGTCTTTGCCAGGAACAACAAGACCGGCAATACGACCGATACGGACCTCTTTGTCGGATCGCGGCCCCTTCGTTACCGGCCGGACCAGCACAATGACCGACTTCACCGAACGTCTCCTACCATGCGGAGGCCGACCCCACCGACAACCGATCCCGCCGCAGCGCGGTGACCGGCGGCGCGGTGACCGGCAGCGCGGCAATCGTCTACAGCGGGCGCGGCCGCGCGTCAAGGTGTCGGCGGCGCGTACACGAATATCCCGTCCTTGCATGCGATTGCCGGTTCGGCGGCCACGCCGATTTCCCGGGCCCGCCGGTAGGCGCGGCGTGGCCATAGCGGCAGCCGCATGGCTTCGATCCACGCGGTCGCGGACAAGAGCATCGCCATGACGGCAATCGCCGTGTTCGGGGTGAGGAACCCGTCTTCCTCCACGTTCTCGACAAGGCGAGAGATCTCGATATAGCCCCCGAGGACGGCTGCGGCGAGAGCGGTCCACCGTTGTCGCATCCACAACGCGATACCGAAAATGAACAGCAGCCACGGCGCCAGGCCCACAAAGGCGAGGACGACCGCCCAGGTCCACTGTTTGAGCATCACCTGCCGCACCGCACCGATGGGATGCGGGGGCAGCGGCCGGAATGCCGACTCCGGGAGCGGTCGCCCGGCGGCCGCGGGCACATAGGTCTCCTGGTACCACCTGCGCCGCCGAGCGCGGCCATCCTCTTGTTTGAGCATCCAGCAGAACCCCGTGCTACACAGCGCGAACAAGACGATCCAGATGACATAAGCCCCGTCGAGCGGGTCATCGACGCCCTCCCAGACACCCAGGGGAAAACCGATCGCCAACAGGGCCACGAACGAGAGCGCGAACAGTGGAATCGGCACGAGCGCCAAGCCATCCGACGCGGTGAGCACCCACACGAGAATCAAGCCACCCACGAGCACCAGCCCGAAGTTCGGGGCGAACCGCAACGACACCGCCGTGAACACGGCCAGTGTCGCGCCGATGAGAATCCGCAGTGCCACCAACGCACCCGGCGGCATCCGGTCGAGCAATGCCTGTATGACCTGCGACAGCGAACCAACCCCCACCCGTGAAACATAGCGTACGACAACAACTTCGGCAGGCATTGCGACTACACGACCGCGCCGGAACTTGTTGCGCACTGTTGCGTCGCGAGCGTGCGCGCGGGAGTCGCAGGTGTTCGACGCCGGTATCGCCGTACGCGGCGGCCGCGAGGACGCCGATGTCGAAGTAGCGGCCACTCCGGTTGTATTCAACGCAACCGAATCGGGCATCGCTGGCTAAGGTGAAGGCCATGGATCCCGCGAAGATCGTGGTCATCGGCGGTGGTTTCGCCGGTGTCGAGTGCGCTCGCTACCTCGAGCGGCACCTGCGGCCGGAGGAGGCGTTCGTCCAGCTCGTCACGCCGGACGCCGGGCTGCTCTACCTGCCGCTGCTGCCGCAGGTCGCCTCGGGTGTGCTCAATCCGCGGTCGATCTCGGTGTCGCTGCGGCGGGTGCTGCGGCGCACCGAGGTGGTGCCCGGGATGGCGGTGGGGGTGGATCCGAAGACCCGACAGGTCGTGGTGCGCCGGTCGGCGGGCACGGAATGCGCCCTGGACTACGACCATCTCGTGCTGGTCCCCGGCAGCATCACCCGCGTGCTCGACGTGCCGGGCCTGCACGACCACGGATTCGGCATGAAGACCCTCGCCGAGGCCATGTACCTGCGCGACCACGTGCTGCAGCAGCTGGATGTGGCGGCCATGCGCGGCGAGGAGGACCTGGACCGCGAGCGGCTCAATTTCGTCACCATCGGCGCCGGATACGCGGGCACCGAGACCACCGCGGTGCTCAACAAGGTCACCCGGGCGGCCGCGCGCCGCTTCTTCCCGGAGGCCGAATCCCGCATGGTGCGTTGGCATCTCGTGACCCGGGGCGACCGGATCATGCCCGAACTCGGGGAACGACTGGGCGAGCGGGCCAAACAGAATCTCGCCGACCGCGGCATCGAATTGGTATGCGGCGCTTCGGCGAAGGAGGTCACCGCGCACGGTGTCACGCTCACCGACGGCCGGTTCATCCCGTCCCGCACGGTGGTGTGGACCGCCGGCGTCGCGCCCAGCCCGCTGGCGGGACATCTGGGCGCCGCCACCGCGAAGGGCCGCATCGTCGCCGCCGCCGACCTCACCGTGCCCGGCCTCTCCGGCGTGTGGGCCTGCGGCGACGCGACCGCGGTGCCCGACCTGACCGCCGCCGACGGCGCCGTGTGCGCGCCCACCGCCCAGCACGCCATGCGGCAGGGCCGCCATCTCGGCAAGAACCTGGTGACGGAGCTGCGCGGCGGGCGGCGGACGCCGTACCGGCACACCGATCTGGGCATGGTCGTGGACCTTGGCGGCATGGATGCCGTGGCGCGCCCGTTGAAGATCCCGTTGCGCGGCATCCCGGCGCAATTCGTGACCCGCGGCTACCACCTGATGGCACTGCGGACCCTGGTCGCGCGCGCCCGCGTGGCCTTCGACTGGGCCGTCCACGGCGTGACCGGCGACGACTTCCTGCGCATCGGCTACGGCGACCACGACACCCACACCATCGGCGGCTTCGAGCAGACCGACTGCTACCTGCCCGCCGAGGATGTCCCGCTGGCCCTGAAGGCACTCTGCCACACGGACTGACGGTGCGGGCGGGTCAATCCGTGTCGGGGAGTACCGCGAGGTCGAGCCCGCGTAGCCGGATGGGGTCGGCGACGACCTCGTAGGCGGTGATGCGGCCGTCGGCGACGGTGACGCGCAGGGCCAGCAGGAGGCGCCCGCGCGGGGCGACGACGATGCCGACGGCACCGTCGACGAGGGCGAGGGCGGCCACACCGGAGCGGCGGCGCAGGAGGACGGTTTCCTCGGCCACGGCCGCGGCGCCGCGCACGACGGTGGCCATACCCGCGGGCAGCGCGGCGGGGTCGGCGGTGCGCACCACGTCGGGCGCCAGAATCTTCAGCAGTCCGTGCAGGTCGCCGTCGCGGGCGGCGCCGAGGAAGGCGTCGACGACGGCCCGCTGGACGGCGAGTTCCGCGGCCGGGAGGGCGTCGGCAGCGCGGACCCGCAGGCGCGCGCGACTGGCGAGCTTCTTGGTGGCGGCGGCGCCGCGACCGAGGACCGAGGCGATGTCGACGAACGCGATTCCGAACAGGTCGTGCAGGACGAAGGCGACGCGCTCGTCCGGGTTCAGCGTGTCCAGGACCACCAGCAACGCCCGACCGACCGAGTCGATCAGGACCGCCTCGTGTTCGGGGTCGCTGTCGTAGGCGGCGTCACCGATCTCACCGACCCGGTCGGTCGGGTCCTCGCGGCGCGCGGTCCGGGTCCGCAGCATGTCGAGGCAGATCCGGGACACCACCGTGGTGAGCCAGGCGGCGAGGTTGTCGATATCTCGGGAACCATTGCGGGCCAGGCGAATCCAGGTCTCCTGCACCGCGTCCTCGGCGTCGTCGACGTCGCCCAGGAGCCGGTGGGCGACCGCCCGGAGATGGTCGCGATGCGCCTCGAAGTCCCGCGCCAAGATTTCCTGCTGGTGCACGCGTCACCTTTCTCCGCCTGGGTCCGTCGAAGTGGTGACGGAAGCAATCACCCGGGTACCGACGGCGCGCCGCCCATCGTAGGCGGCGCGGCGGCGGACGACTCGGGAGGAATCGAGGAGTGTCATGTTCGCGCTGTACGCCACCTGCACGCTGGTGACCGCCACGGCCGCCGGAGTCGGCTGCTGGATGAACTATGTCCGTCACCCGATCCCGGTCGCGGCGGCCGAGGTGGTCCGGGTGCCACAGTCCTGGATGCTCGCGCTGGGCACCCTGATGGGCGCCGGGGCGCTCGGACTGGTCGCCGGGTTCGCCGTCCCGGGGCTCGGTATCGCGGCGGCGACCGGGCTGGTGCTGTACTTCATCGGGGCCGTCATCGCGCACCTGCGCGTCGGCGACTTCGCCCTGGGCCGTGTCTCGGTATTCCTGGCATTGACGGTGATCACCCTGGCCGTCACGCTCGCCTATCGGCTCGGCTGAAAGTGCGGCCGGGCGAATCACCCGCGCTCGGCCAGGCGTTCGTTCAACCTGGTCTGGATCCAGTCGCGGATTCGGTCCGACATCTCCAGGACGGTTTCCGCGTCGTCGGCGGCGTCGGGGCCGAGATGGGCGGTGGGGATGGGTTCGCCGAATTCGATGGTGAGGCGGGAGCGTCTCGGGATCAGGCCGAGCGGGCCGAGCCAGGGCAGGGTCGGCGTGATCGGAAAGTAGGGCAGGCCGAGGAATTTCGCCAGCGGGCGGGCCTGCGACAGCATCGGGTAGAGCTCCTCGGCGCCGAAGACCGCGGCCGGGATCAGCGGGGCGCCGGAGCGCAGCGCCGCCTTCACGAAGCCGCCGCGCCCGAATCGCTGCAGCCGGTAGCGCTGCGAATACGGCTTGCCCAGGCCCTTGTAGCCCTCCGGGCACACCACCACGACCTCGTCGGCCTCCAGCAGGCGCGACGCGTCGTCGTGACAGGCCGGTACGCAACCCATCCGGTGCAGCAGGTCGCCGATGTAGGGCACGGCGGCGACCAGGTCACCGCCCAGCACCCGCGCCGTCCTGCGGGCCGGGTGCAGCAGCCCGACGGCATAGCCGAGGCCGACCATGTCGAGGGGGAACGTGCCGGAGTGGTTCGCCACGATCATGGCGCGGCCCGCGTCCGGAATATGGACCATGCCGACCGTCTCCAGACCGAGGTAGTCCTTGAACAACGGTTTCAGGAACCACTTCTCGCACGAATCCCGGAACTCGCGATCGAATCCGTACTCGTCGATGTCGTATTCCCTGCGGAGTTGTCCGGCGAGCGTGCCGGAATACCGGCCGACCCGCCGCACCACTTCGGCCGCACCCGGCAGTCCGGCCCGTTTCGTGGCGGTATCCGCCACCCGGCCCGCGGTCGCCATTCGGCCGGCCGTCGGCAGCACCGCGCGCACGCCCGGCAGCCCGGCGAATCTCGCCGCGGTATCCGCCATCCGGCCCGCCTGCTCCAGGGCCTCGGTCGCGCTCGGCAGACCCATCCGCACCGCCACCGTATCGACGGCACGGCGGGGGGCGACGCCGCCGCCGAGCAGGTCCAGCAGCACCGCCGCGGCGGGATCGCAGGCGGGCGGATTCGAGCGGATGTGGTCGTCCACCGCCGCCGGTGTCCCGTAGACCGGGGTGAAACCCAGCACCCGGCGCGCCCGCGCGGTATCGAGACAGCGCCCGAAGCGCAGCAGCGCGACATCCTCGGCCGTCACCGCGCCCACACCGGCCAGATCGGCGATCCGCGGCAGCAGGCCGTGCGGGACGGCGACCGGCAGCCGACCTTGGCGCAGCGCAACCTGTTTCAGCGTCACCACGCCCGGGCCGGCGATATTGAAGACACCGTCCGCGGCCCCGGTCGACGCCCGGGCGACGGCGGCAGCCGCATCGTCGATGTGCAGCAATTGCAGGCGCGCGTCGTATCCGGCCGGTTTCAGGGGAACGGCGGCCGCAAGGAGGCGGGCCAGCACGGTCTCGGTTCCCGGGCCGATCACGGGCGCCAGCCGGAGGACCGCGACCTCGATATCGGGCCGCGAACGCCCGGCTCGCTGGGCCAGCCGCTCTATCTCGGCCACGTCCCCGCCGTTCGTGGAACCTGTTGCCGTCGGGTGCTTTTCGTCGAGGAACGACGGTGACAGCGGCCCGCAGGGGTACACCGCGGCGTCGGAGACCACGACGATCTTGCGCACCGCGGCGGCACCGCGGCACGCGGACATCAATCGCATCGCGGCCAGCACCGAACCGACACTGCGCCTTTCGGAGCCCACCGTCGGCGGCACCATGACGACCGCGCCGATGTCCTCCTCGGCGAGCAGGTCCGACCACGCCGGGTACGAGATGTCTGCGCCGACGACCTCGAGCCGCTCGTGCGCGGCCTCCCGCCGCCGTTCCCGCCGTGTGGCCGGGCCCAGTGCGCCGTCGTCGGTGTGCCGGACGCGGAGCAGCCGCCGCAGTTCGGACGACAGCGCCATGCGCTCGGCCACGGCCTCGGCCACGGGACCGCCGCCGACGAGCAGGAGCGACAGACCGCCCGCCGCACGGTCGACCGGCGCCGCGCGCGACGGCGTGTTCACAGAATCAGGTTGTGCTCCAAGGATAATGGCGGAATCCGAGCGATCCGTCATAGCCCGCCCCGCGAGGTCGCGCCGAATCCCCGGGCCGCCGCCTCGACATCCGCGGCCGCACACGCACAGCGCTCGGCTTGGACGAACAACGCCGACCTGACATCGTGGAAGCGATCGTCGGCGAGATCCACCCCGTCCGCGCAGTCCCGCAGGCGCTGCGCGTGGTCGCGCAACCGGGCCGCGGACGCCGCGGCGAGTTCGCCGTAGCGACCGGGGCGGTTCCCGCGCATCACCAGATCCTCGACCGACCCGGTGTCGAACATCAGCACGCCGCTGTCGCGCGGAAGCGAGTCGCGGGCGATGAACTCGATGCGGATCCGGCCGGTATCCAGTTGGGCCGGAAGGCAATTCGCGGCCAGTGCCCGGGGCACGACCAGGGTAGGATCGGTCGCCGTGGTGATCGCCTCGAGAAACGCGGTCAGAGTTTCCGAGACCAACTCTTCGACAGGACAATTCGGTGTTCCGCCGCACACCCGCGCCGCCGGGAAGGTGGTCACGCGGCGCCGGTCCTCTCCGTCCGGGACATATCCGTCCGGATCACCGAATACCCGGCCGTCGCGCAGCAGCCACGCGGCCGGAACGAGAATCGAATCGCCGCAGGAGAATTCGAACCCGCGCCACCGGAAAGGTGCGGCTACGACATAGACCATGTGCGACCACTCGGGCCACAGCCGCCCCGATTCGGCCACGGCCGCGGCGGCGGAACCGCCGGCGGCGGCCCGCAGCGCCAGCGCCCGGGCGCCCCGGTCCAGCGACCTGGTCAGCGTCAACAGCATGTGCGCCGACACCTGGGCCGTCGCGGCGGCGTCGGCCACGGCCGCCGGTGTCCCGGCCTCGGGTGCCCGCAGATACGGTTCGATCCGCTGGTTCAGCGTCTGCTCGGCCTGCCCCAACGCGGTGAGCGGCGCCTGGTAGCGGGCTCGAATATCCCTGTGCAGCAGTGCGTCTCCAGCCGCCCGATCACCGAGCACGATGCGGCGGCACAACCGATCCCATCCGGCGATCACGGTCGGCCAGGGCAGTCTGTCGTCGAACCGACGCTGCCGCAGCAGTCGTTCGGCCTCGGCCGCGGCCAGCGCCCGGACGTGGTCGCGCGCGGGCGTCCAGTCCCAGGCGTGCGGCGGGCAGGCATGCCGGATCTGGCGGCGACCGTCGGCGGATACGGCCACCTTCAGCGAGCCGGGCTCGCCGTCCAGCACCGCGCGGGCCAACTCGGCGGCGGAATCCATCGTGCACGGCATCACGACCGGCCCCGCGGGAGTGGGGATCCGGACCGGCGCCCCGTCGTGGGCGGCGGCGACACGTTTCAGAAAGGCGCGGGCGAGCCGCGGCGTGCTCGGCGCCATCGAGGCCAGCGGTCCCAGCGGCAGGCGCGGTCCCGTGGTCAGGGCGAGGAACGCCGCCGTCTCCCGCGGTGACGCGGGCGGCGGCGTGCGCGACCCGAGCCCTTCGGCCGGGTCCGGGTCGACAACGTGCAATCGTCGGGAGCTGGAGTCCCCCAGTGGATTCGGCATCGCGGCCTCCTTCGCGGAGCGGGTGGACGGGGATCTACCGACGGGGTCTACTTGTCGCGCACGGCGTATATCCAGTCCGACACGACGTCGCCGTCGTAGGGCGCGATCAGGGCGTTGGTCTGCTCGCGGATCTCGGGAACGATGCTGCGCAGGGTCGCCGAGTAGGTCTGCGGCGCGTGGCTGAGCGGGAAGTCGTACGTCTCGTCGCGCCAGGTGAATTCGGACCAGGTGGTGGGGACCTCCACCGGGCACGCCGGGCCGCGGCCGTCCAGGCAGGGGATCACGTCGTACTCGTTGACCAGGCTGATCACCTTCGTCGCCGGGTCGGCGGTGCGCTTGTTATCGATCGGCGAACCGACCGTCACCACGTGGGTCAGCCGGTACGTCGAGGCCAACTCCGGATCGCAGGCGAGGTTGACCGCGGTGATCCCCCCGAGGCTGTGCCCGATGAGCATGACCTCCGAGCCCTCCGGGACGGTGGCGTCGGCCAGCAGCTTGCGCACGGAGCGGGTGTAGGTGGTGTCGGTGTGCACCAGATTGTCGAAACAGCCGACGACATCCTGCGGCGTCGCGTTGGACAATCGCGCGAACGAGGTGCCCGGCAGCAGCACGACATGGCGGACGACGTTGTCGTGGCACCGAATTCGCCGCAACTGCACCAGTCCGTGATTTCCCATGGCGGCGATGTTGCTGACGTAGTCGACGATGTCGTTTGCCTGATTGCGCTGCATCGCCACGCGCAGGATGCGGTCGGGCTCTACCCGATACGCCCGGCCCTCGCCACGATTCACCATGGCCAGCACCTTCACCGGCAATCCGACCACGGGATCCGCGCGCGGCGTGCCGCCCATCAGGACCACCCACGCCACGTCGTCGTTCCAGGGGTTGGCGTCCAGCAAACCGCCGAGGGCGAACAGTTCGATCGACACCGGCGCCAGCACCGTCAACGCCCGGGTGATGCCGAGGCGGCCGATCATGGAACGCAGCGCGAGCACCATGCCCACCGGATTGGCGGCGGTGATCGACGTGATCAGGTTCTGTACGTCCGGCGCGCCCAGATCGGGATTCTGCGCGGTGGCGGCCTGCAGCCGGACCCGGAACGAATCGACGGCCAGGCTCACGCTGAGCGGCCGCCGCCGGGCCAGCACCCCCGCCGTCCGCAGCGCCCCGCCGACCACGCCGCCGCACGGCGAATAGCCCAGGTTACCGACGGTCAGGGCGCGCAGCGTACCGAATGCGGCGTGACCCGCCGCGACCGGATCGGCGAGGGATGCGGGCGACCACAGACTCGCCAGCCCGGCGGTGATCGTCGCCGACGCGCGCCGCGCCTCGACCGCCGCCTCGGCGAGGGCCACGGACGCCGCCATGAGCGGATCGGGTTCGGCCCGAGCGGCGCACTGCTCGGCGACGACGTCGGGCACCGGGCCCGCGGTGGCCCGCGCGATGTCGCGCTGCGTCGAAACTGTCGTCATTGCTGCTCCTCTCGGTGGTACGAGTGGTGCCAGCGGAATGGATGCGAATCGGGCTAGCTATTCGACGGCTACCCTACGTGAGAATGTTCGGACAGAAGTGATATGAGGGCGCAATTCGATTTAATCCGAGGGATATTCACGAAACCTGGAATAAGTCGGTCGATAGACCTGAAACGGGCGCAAAGAAAAGGCCCGGCGAAGCCGGGCACAATTCCTATCCGCTGTTGCTACGAATCAGCGTCGGCCGGACCGCGAGGAGGCCTCGGCCGTCCGCGAACGCACGGCCCGGCCGCGACCCGATCCGGCATGGGAGCGGTTGCCGCCGGAACCGGCGGCGTGCGCGCGCTGGTCGCCGCGGTTCGCGGTGCGACCGTTCGAGGCGCCCGCCGCCTGCTGTCGGCGGCCCCCGCGCGGCTGCGATGCGCCCTCGCGCGACCCGCGCTCGGCGCCCTGCCGGTCGCCGCCCGCCTGCCGCACCCGCGTGCTCGACGCGTTCTGAGTCCGACCGGCGCCGCGCGCCCTGCGACCTGGCGCACCCTGCTTCTTCGGCTCGGACGTCGGTGCGGCGGCAGGGGTTCTGGGCGCGACGAGCGGCGCGGTGGCGCCGACCAGCGCCGTCACCGCGGCCGACTGCGCCGTCACCCGCTGCGGGGTGACGGCGAGACCGGCCTTGCGCAGCAGCGCGGCCACATCCTTGCGCTGATCGGGCAGCACCACGGTGACCACGTCCCCCGCACTGCCAGCGCGGGCGGTACGTCCCGAGCGGTGCAGATAGGCCTTGTGCTCGGCGGGCGGGTCGACATGAACCACCAGTTCCACGTCGTCGACGTGGACGCCCCGGGCGGCGATGTCGGTGGCGACGAGGACCCGGGCGGTGCCGTCGGTGAAGGCCGCCAGGTTGCGGTCGCGGGCCGCCTGCGACAGGTTGCCGTGCAGATCGATCGCCGGAATCCCCGCCGTGGTCAACTGCTTGGCGAGCCGGCGCGCGTGATGTTTGGTGCGCATGAACAGGATTCGGCGGCCGGTGCCGGACGCCAGGGTGTGCACGAGATCGCGTTTGGCGTCGGCCTGCCCGATCTCGAACACGTGGTGGGTCATGGCCGGAACCGGAGAAGTGGCCTCATCGACGCTGTGCGACAACGGATTCCGCAGGAATCGCTGGACCAGCTTGTTCACGCCGTTGTCCAGGGTGGCGGAGAACAGCAGCCGCTGCCCGTTCGCGGGAGTCGCGGCGAGGATCCTGGTCACACCGGGGAGGAAGCCGAGGTCGGCCATGTGGTCCGCCTCGTCGAGCACGGTGATCCGCACCGCGTCCAGCGTGACGAGCCCCTGCTTCATCAGGTCTTCCAGGCGTCCGGGGCACGCGACCACGATATCGGCGCCCGCCTTCAGCGCCCGCGCCTGGCGGTTCTGCGGCACGCCGCCGAAGATCGTCGTGACCTGCAGCGACGCGGCGGCGGCCAGCGGTTCGAGGGTGGCGGCGATCTGCGTCGCCAGTTCGCGCGTGGGGGCGAGGATCAGGCCGACCGGACGGCCCGGTCGGCTGCGGCCGCCATCGGCCAGCCGGTCGACCATGGGGATGGAGAAGGCCAGCGTCTTGCCGCTGCCGGTCTTGCCCCGGGCCAGCACATCGCGGCCCGCGAGGGTGTCGGGCAGGGTGGCGGCCTGGATCGGGAACGGCGCGGTGATGCCGTTCGCCGTCAGGGTGTCGGCCAGCCGCTTGCGCACGCCGAGGGCGGCGAAGGTCGTGGCAGGGCTCGGTGAACGAGTCGTCATGAGAGGTCAGAGTGCCTTTCGAGCATCAGGGTTGAACCGCAGCGGCGTGCGGGGCTCTCGCCCGCAAGGTGTTGCCCGCTGGGTGGCCGACGCGAGACGAAGACATCCACGACGGAGCAGAGTAAGCAAGATCGCTACTCACCATGCACCACCATAGCCCAGAGTTGGCGAGCGTCCGTCGTCGGCCGTACGTGATGTCGGACAACCTGGCGCCATACGTGGTGCGCATCACAGTTTGACCCGGTCTTCGGCGCTCGATTAATCTCGCGCCAGTGGCTACGAAGGACAGCGCCAAGGCCAGGCGCCACTACGGCGGTCGCACCGCCGAGGAGCGAGCCGGACAACGACGGGCGCGATTGCTGCAGGCAGCGCTCGACCTGTACGGAAACCAGGGATTCGCAGCCACGAGTATCGAGCAATTATGTTCTGCGGCAAGCATTTCCACACGCAGCTTCTACGAGGAGATGGGCAGTCAGGAGGCTCTGCTCGTCGCCCTCGCCGATCACATCACCGAACAGGCCGCCGCGGCCGCGCTGGCCAGCCTCGCCGAGACCGCGGAACTTCCCATCGCCGAGCGGATCGCCCGCGGCTTCCGGGCCTACCTCGCCGTGACCTGCCGGACGCCACAGTCCGCGCGGGTCTGCTACATCGAGGTGGTCGGGGTCAGCGACGCCGTCGAGCGCTGGCGCGAGGGATGGCGCATGCGGATGGGCGCCCTGCTGCGGAGCGAGGCCGAGCGAGCGGTGCTGCGCGGGGCCGCCCGGCCGCGCGACTACAGCCTGTTCGCCATCGCGGTCATCGGGGCGGTGAACTCGCTGGCGCAGGAGCTCGCCCGCGCCGACCGGGACGCGGAGCATGCCCTCACCATCGACGACATCTGCGCGGAGCTCACGGCGTTCGTCCGCGGCGGAATCGCCTGAGCCGCCTGGCTATCGACCCTCGGCGACCGCCGGATGCCAAGATGGTGACCCCGGCAGGGTGCGGCCCGAGGCATGGTGAACCGTTAGGCTCGACGCCACCCCCGCGCGATACACGAGTCCTCCCATGCCCGATTACGCACATACCGACCACGCCTCGAAGGGCCGCGCCGAGAAGGCTCGACGGCTGGCCGCCTACGCCTGGCAGCGCGGCATCACCGGTTCCGAACTGCTGGCCCTGGCCGCCCCCACCAGGCGCAAGCTCGCCCGCGCCGCGGACACCAACCCGCCGAGCACCGACGAGACCTGGGCACTGGTCGGGCGGCTGCTGGATGAGAAGGACGGCTGGGCCGCCCGCAACCCGGATCATCCGGCGGCCCGCCGCGAGCACCTCGACGAGAAGATCCTCTGGGTGAAGCCTCCGGTCCGGCCGTGGACCCGGGACTCTTGACAGCAAGAAATGAATAGGGGTTCACTTCTTGCTGTGGCCCCCGACTACGAGCACCATTCCGGCACCCGCCCGGCGGCGTGGCGCGAGGACGCGACCGCCGGCGGCGATTCGCCGTTCGCCGGGCGCCCCGCCCCGGACGCCGATATCGCCTATCGCACACTGACTTACGAGGTGACCGGGCGCATCGCGCGAATCACCTTCGACCGGCCCGAGCGCGGCAACGCGATCACCGCGGACACTCCGATCGAGCTGGCGCACGCCGTCGAGCGCGCGGACCTGGACCCGCGGGTGCACGTCATGGTGGTAGCCGGGCGCGGCAAGGGCTTCTGCGGCGGCTACGACCTGTCGATCTTCGCTGAGGGCGGTTTCAGTCCCACGGCGTCGGCGCAGCCCACCGCGGGCACCGTACTCGACCCGGCGGTCCAGGCCGCCAATCACAATCCCTGGGGCACTTGGGATCCCATGGTCGACTACCAGATGATGAGCCGGTTCAACCGCGGCTTCTCCAGTCTGCTGCACGCGAACAAGCCGACGGTGGCGAAGCTGCACGGCTTCGCGATCGCCGGTGGCACCGATATCGCGCTGTTCGCCGACCAGATCATCTGCGCCGACGACACCAAGATCGGCTATCCGCCGACGCGGGTGTGGGGCATCCCCGCCGCGGGCATGTGGGCGCACCGGCTCGGCGACCAGCGCGCCAAGCGCTTGCTGTTCACCGGCGACTGCCTCACCGGCAAGCAGGCGGTGGAGTGGGGGCTCGCCGTCGAATCCTGTGCCGCGGCCGAGCTCGACGACCGCACCGAGGAACTGCTGCACCGCATTTCGCAGGTTCCGATCAACCAGCTGATCATGGCCAAGCTCGCGCTCAACAGCTCGCTGCTGGCGCAGGGTGTGGCGAATTCGGGCATGGTCAGCACCGTGTTCGACGGTGTCTCCCGACACACCCGCGAGGGCTACGCGTTCCAATTGCGCTCCGCCACCGCCGGTTTCCGCGAGGCCGTCCGCGAACGAGACGAGCCGTTCGGGGATTGGAAGCGAGCCCGCTTCGAGAAAGGTTCGGAGACAACGGAATAGGATAGGCCCGCACACTCCGCTTTCCCGGCGCGTTCTTGGCCGGGATCCATGATGGCGGGGTGGATTCCGCCCAAGAGCATGTCGGAAATTCGGAGGGTCAGCCGGGATCGATATCCGTGCTTCGTTCAGCCGCCACGACCACCCTGGCCGCCAGGGACCGCACGGCCTTGGCCTCGTCCTCGGTCATGTCATCGATGAACAAGCGCCGCACCAGCTCCACGTGGTGGGGGGCGGCCTGTTCCAGCGCCCGGCGGCCCGTACCCGTGAGCCGCACCAGAATTCCGCGCGCATCGTCGGCCGCCGGGGTGCGCGCGACCAGGCCCCGCTTGTCCATGCGCGCCAGGTGCTTCGAGAGCCTGCTCTTATCCCAGCAGATCTCCGCGGCCAGTTCCTTGGCCCGCAGGCAGCCGCCCGGCGCCGCCGACAGCGCTACCAGGATCTCGTAGTCGGACATCGACAACCCGTCGCGGGCCAGCCCGGCGGCCATCGCCGCGTCCAGCCGCTGCCGCATCCGAATGAAGGCCGACCAGGTCGCCTGCTCCTGTTCGTCGAGCCATCGCACCATGGGAATGATCCTAGCCGGGATTTGGTTGACATGGACACCAACCATCCGAGGAGGCTCCGATGCCCGCCGTCACCGTCGACAACATCCTGGTTCTGCCCCGACTGTCCCGCCCCGACGACACCGCGCGGCAGCGGCCGGTCCGCTCCGTCAGCACCGCCCACTCCCAGCGCGAAGGCGCGGGGTTCGAGGTGCGCCGCCCGTTCCCGAGCGTCGACCTGCGCTCCGCCGACCCGTTCATCCTGCTCGATCAGATGGGCCCGGTGGCCTACGAGCCGTACGAGGCCAAGGGCGCGCCGTGGCATCCGCACCGCGGCTTCGAGACCGTCACCTACATGCTCGACGGCACCATGGTGCACCACGACTCCAACGACGGCGGCGGGGTCATCAGCGAGGGCGACACGCAGTGGATGACGGCCGGGTCCGGCATCCTGCACGACGAACTCCCGGCCGAGGACCTGGTGATCTCCGGCGGGCTGTTCCACGGCATCCAGCTGTGGGTGAACCTGCCGCGGGCGCGGAAGATGGCGCCGCCGCGCTATCAGGACCTGCGGGCGAGCGAGCTGACGCTGGTGAGTTCGCACGACGGCGGTGCGCTGCTGCGCATCATCGCCGGGGAGATCGGCGGGTTCGCCGGTCCGGGGTCGACCTACACGCCGATCGCCTACGCGCACGCCTCCGTCAGCCCCGGCGGACGGCTGGAAATCCCGTGGCGGCAACGGTTCTCGGCGATGGCCTACGTACTCTCGGGCAGCGGCAGCGCCGGTGCGGAGGGCCGCCCGCTGGGCGAGGGGCAACTCGCGGTGTTCGGTCCGGGCGACGCGATCACCGTGACCGCCGACGACCGTCAGCACACACCCTCCGGTGACATGGAGGTGCTGCTGCTCGGCGGCGAGCCGATCCGCGAGCCCGTCGTGCAGTACGGCCCGTTCGTGATGAACTCCCGGCACGAAATCATCGAGGCCATCGAGGATTTCAACGCCGGTCGGATGGGTCGCGTCCCCGCCGAACACCTGTCCGGAAAGCGCCTGGGCGAGTAGGGCCGTGCGCGGCTCTCGGCCGCCCAGTTGACAACGGGGCCGGGCAACAGAACAGTAGACTCCGCGTGTCCCGGCCCTGCCACCGCGGGGAGTGCGGCCCGGACCTCCGTAGTCAACCCAGTAGACATCGAGGAATACATGAACGTTCGCAGGCTAATCGTGACCGCCGGCGCGGGACTGATCACCCTCGCAGCCCCGATCACCCTCTCCGCACCTGCTCACGCGGATTACGTCCCCTCCGGCTCGGCCGGAACCGGCTCCTCGGGCATCGATGACGCCATCGGAGCCACCGGCTCGGCCGGTCTCGCTCAGACCGGTTCGGCGGGCGGCACCTTCAAGAACTGCGACGAGGCCCGCGCCGCCGGCCGCGCGCCGCTGTTCCGCGGCGAGCCGGGCTACTCCCCCCACCTGGACCCCGACGGCACCGGAATGGCCTGCCCGACCGTCTGATCGGCCCAGAAACAGCGACACCCGGTGCGGCACAACGCCACACCGGGTGTTCTCGTCTGCGCGCTCAGCGGCGGAAGATCCGCAGCAGCACCAGCAGCAGGATCAGCACGCCGCCGCCGATCAGGCTGTACTTCACCTTCGGCTCGTTGATCTTCGCGACCACGGCATGCTTGGTGTTGTCGGCGATCCGCTGCGGATCGGCCCGCACCGCGAGTTCGTCGAGTGTGTTCGCGAGCCGATTGCGCGCGGCTTCGATCTCCCGCTCGATGCTCTCGGTATCCTTCGCCACGTTCATCTCCTGAAGTTCTGTCGTCGGTCGGCGTGCGTCGCTAGTGGTCGAGTCTATCCGCCGCCCGGTGGTGATCGCCGATGTCACCGCCGTCGATTACCGTGCTTGGAATGACCGAGAACCGACTCAGTCCCGGCGATACCGCGCCGGAGTTCACACTTCCCGATGCCGACGGCAAGGAGGTGTCCCTCGCCGACTACCGCGGCCGGAAGGTGATCGTGTACTTCTACCCGGCCGCCAGCACGCCGGGGTGCACCAAGCAGGCCTGCGACTTCCGCGACAATCTCGCCGAACTCAACGGCGCCGGGCTCGAGGTCGTGGGCATCTCCCCCGACAAGCCCGCGAAGCTGGCCAAGTTCCGCGACAACGAGAAGCTCACCTTCCCCCTGCTGTCGGATCCCGACCGCGAGGTCCTCACCGCGTGGGGCGCCTACGGCGAGAAGACGATGTACGGCAAGAAGATCACCGGCGTGATCCGCTCCACCTTCCTGGTCGACGAGCAGGGCAGGATCGAGACGGCCCAGTACAACGTCCGCGCGACCGGCCACGTCGCCAAGCTACGCCGCGACCTGTCGGTCTAGGAAGTCCGGCGAACGCCGGGGCCCGGCCGCGAAAACCGCTGCCGGGCCCCGGGTTCCGACGCTCGCCGGAATGACGAAACTTTGATCAGGCGCGCGGCACCAGCTGCGCCGCCCACTGCACCATCATCCGCCAGTGGTTCTCCCACCACTGGCCGAACTCGGCCGTGCCGACCGCCGGCGGCGCCGCCTCGCCCGGGAACAGCAGCGACCCGTTCGGCGCCCCCACGGGCACGGTGGGGGCCGGGATCACCGACGACTGCGCGGCGGGCCCCGACTCCTGATCGGAATGCCGCACCAGCGGCTGCGCGGCCGCGGAATCGGCGCTATCGGAATCGGCGAGGGCGGAATCGAAGTCGCCCACCCCGAGCCGCTCGGAATTCGAGGGCCGCCACCCGACCGTCGCGGGATCGACGGTGACCATATCGGTGGCAGCCTCGCCCGACGGCTCCTCGGCCGCCGGAACTCGCTGCACCCCGGTACCCCCGATCGGATACGTCCGGTGCGTCTCGGCCGCGACGCGGGCATCGGCCAACGTCGGTGCGGGCTCCGTGCGCGACTTGCCCGCCACCTGGTAGACGCCGCCGACGACCAGCCCACCGGCCAGCACGCTCGCCGCGGCGAACACCGCCGTCGTGCCGCGGGTCCGACGCGCACGCTCGCCCGGCTCGGCACCCTCCGCCGACTCCGGCTGCACCACCAGGGCGGCGCCGATCGCCGAACCCGCCGCCGCCACCTTGCACGGGACGATGGAGGCGCCGAATCCGGTCCCCAGCGCCGACGAGACCGCGGTGTCGCCCGCCGCGGAACCGATCAGCACCACCGCGTCCGGGCGGACCCCCGCGGCGTCGAACTGGTCCCACGCGGCCGTGACGGCCGGGCGCATCGTCTCCTTCGTGATCGTGCCGCCCGCCGTGGTGAAGCCCGCGACCACCCGATCGCGGCCCGGGGAGATCAGCGAGAAGCCCTGGTAACCGGGCACCACGTCGCAGATCACCAGATTGTCGAACTCGGCCACCCAGGTCATCGCCCGGGCCAGGGCCAAGTGCGCGGACTTCGCGGAGACCAGCGACGCCGTGCGCCACAAACCGGCGGCCAGCCCCGTGACGATCGCGCGGCGCTCGGCGGCGTCGCGGTAGGTCACCGCCGCACCGGCGTCCTCGTAATCCGCGCCGATCTCGGCCGCGAGATCGTCCAGCGCGGTCTCCACCGCGCGGGCCAGGTCGTGTTTGCCGTCGCCGCGAATCTGCTGCGTCCGATGATGCAGTATCCGCTCGGGCAGGTTGCCCGCACCGGCGAGGAGCGCCACCGCCTGGACGGCGCCGCGCTCGGTGGAAACGCCGAATGTCACCACAGATCGAGCCACTGATCAGCCTTCCGACATGTCGAGGTACGCCATACTTGGTTATGTGTTCGTCACCACATGGGGCGCGGATGGGTTATGAGTGACGACCAAACCGGGTATGAACGGTGCCGCCGCGTGTCATCCGCGTGTCGCTACCGCTAGCCTGGGGAGGTGGTGGAAGCGCGTGCGGCATCGAGGTCGAACCGTCGTCCCGACCCCGCACTGGAGTTGCAGGACGACCCGCAGGAGCTGATGCCGCGACGGCGCCCGACCCAGGAGCGCAGCAAACGCAAGTTCGACGCCCTGTTGCAGGCATCCCGGGAGCTGCTGGTCGAGGTCGGTTTCGAATCGTTCACCTGCGAGGAGGTCGCGGGTCGCGCGGAGGTGCCGATCGGCACGCTGTATCAGTTCTTCGCCAACAAGTACGTCATCGTGTGCGAACTCAATCGCCAGGATCTGGTGGCGGTGTCGCGGGAGCTGGCCGATTTCCACGGCGAGATCCCGTCGATGGACTGGCTGCGGCACATGAACAAGTTCGTCGACCATCTGGCCGACCTGTGGATGACCGACCCGTCGCGGCGCGAGGTCTGGCTGGCCATGCAGTCCACGCCCTCCACCCGGGCCACCGGCGTCATCCACGAGAAAGAGTTCGCCGAGGTCGTCCAGCAGATGCTGCGGCCGCTGATGCCCCGCACGCCGCGCGCACGCCGCTCGATGATGGCGCAGGTGCTGGTGCACATGGTGTATTCGATGATGAACTTCTCCGTGCAGGACGGCCTCAGCCACGACGCCGCCGTCACCGAACTCAAGCGACTCATGGTCGCGTATCTACTTGTCGCGGAGAAGGAATCGCGGACCGGCGGGCAGCGGGACCTCGGCTGAGCGCACTAACGTTCGCGGGACTCGATCAGGTCGGCTAGCTCACCCGGATCCTCCAGGACCACCATGGCGGCGGCCGTATCCCCGTCGTGGGTGAGCGACAGGTGCACGCGGACGCGGGGGAGGAATTCGGCGGCCAGGCCGTGCAGCTTGATGCTCGGGCGGCCCCAGGCGTCGTTGGCCACCTCGATCAGCGGGTACGGGTTGTCACCGACCTGGGGGCTGCGCGCGAACCGGGAGGAGGCCCAGGCCTTGATCACCGCCTCCTTGGCCGCCCAGCGCGCCGCGTAGCTGCGCGCCGGATCGGTGCCCTTGCTCTCGCAGTAGCGCCGCTCCCCCGCGGTGAAACTCTCCCGGAGCATGGTGGTTCCGGCGCGCTTCAACTGCTCCGCGAAGTCGGAAATGGTCACCAGGTCCAGGCCGATCCCCAGGATGGTCACTGTGTTTGCCGCTCCTCAACCGTCAGTGGGCCACGGCGGCGAAAGCCGCCGCGGTCTGCAACATACCAGCGGGACACAGACTTCCCGGGGGAACAGAGTCTGTTCCCCCGGGAAGCATGGTTCCGAGGCGGTTACCGGCAGGCGGGCCCGGCGTCGGCGATGTAGGTGCCGTTGGCCGCCAGGCGGGCGTTCGGCGACAGCAGCACGTCGGCCTCCAGTTGCCGAATCTGCTTGGCGGGGGTGCCGTCCGCGCCCAGGCGACGGTCGGCGGGCCGCTCGTACAGCGGGGCGCCGCCGCACATGGCCTCCGCGAACCGCTGCCGTCCGGCGAGCTGCCGCTGCTCGGCGCGGCGCTGATACTCCTCGCGCCGCTGCGGGTCGATGGCCTGGATGAACGCCTGCGGATGCACGACCGCCAAAAGCCCTGACACGTGCCCGAATCCGAGCGAGGTGACCAGACCGGCCTTGAGCGCGAACCGATCTCCGAACCGCAGCGGCTCGCGCGCCCACACCAGGTGCGGGTACTCCCGCATCTTGTCGTCGACGCAGTCGAGGCTGCGGTTCGGCGGGATCACGCCCTGCTCGAGCACCTGGCACAGGCCGATCAGCTGGAACGCCGCCGCACCGCCCTTCGCGTGCCCGGTGAGCGACTTCTGCGAGATCACGAACAGCGGGGCGCCGTCCGTGCGGCCCAGCGCACCTGCCAGCCGCTCGTGCAGCTCGGACTCGTTGGGATCGTTTGCGGCCGTGGAGGTGTCGTGTTTGGACACCACGCTGACCTCGTCCGCCGAGACACCGAGCTTCCGCAGCGCGGCCGCCAGGCGGGACTCCTGGCCGCCGCGACCGGCGCCCAGCGCGCCCAGCCCCGGCGCGGGAATCGAGGTGTGCACGCCGTCGGCGAACGACTGCGCGTAGGCGAGGACGCCGAGCACCGGCAGCCCCATCTCCACCGCGACGTCGCCGCGGGCCAGCAATACCGTTCCGCCGCCCTGCGATTCGACGAATCCGCCGCGGCGGCGGTCGTTGGCGCGGGAGAAGTACCGGTCGCTGATGCCCTTGGCGCTCATCGCCGCCGAGTCCGCGGTGGCCGACATGTCACCGAAGCCGACGATGCCCTCGATGCCGAGGTCGTCGTAGCCGCCCGCGACCACGACGTCGGCCTTGCCGAGCCGGATCTTGTCGACGCCCTCCTCGACCGACACCGCCGCGGTCGCGCACGCCGCGACCGGGTGGATCATCCCGCCGTAGCTGCCGACGTAGGACTGAACCACATGCGCCAGAGCGACATTCGGCAGTGCCTCCTGCAGGATGTCGTTGGCGCGCGGCTCGCCGAGCAGGTTGTCGATGTACAGCGACCGCATCGAGGACATGCCGCCCATGCCGGTGCCCTGGGTGTTGGTGACCAGCGAGGGGTGCACCCAGCTCATCAGCTCGGCCGGGCTGAAGCCCGAGGACAGGAACGCGTCGACGGTGCACACGATGTTCCACAGCGCGACCCGGTCCACCGAGCTCGCCATGTCCGGCGAGATGCCCCACTTGGTGGGATCCCAGCCCTCGGGGATCTGGCCGCCCACGGTGCGCGACAGCTTCGCCTTGCGCGGCACCCGAATCTCGGTGCCCGCCTTGCGCGTCACCTGCCAGTCGCCCGAATCGGCCACCGGCGCGATCACCGTGTGCTCCGGATCGGCGGCGTGGAAGGCGCGGGCCTCGGTCTCGCTGGTGACCGCGAACGACAGGTCCTTGTCCAGGAACACCGACGTCAGCAGCGGCGCGGCGTTGTCGACCATGGCGCCGTCGTCGCCGTAGCGGCGCACGCCGCAGCGTTCCACGACCGCGTCGTGGTAGCGCTCGGCCAGCTCGGATTCCTCGACGTAGTCACCGGATTCGGTGTCGTACCAGCCCGGCTTGGGATCGTTCTCCCAGGTGACCAGGCCGGTCGTCCACGCCAGCTCGAGCACGCCCGCCGCCGACAGCTCGTCCGCGACCTCCATCTCGAAGCGGGTGCGCGCCGAGCCGTAGGGGCCGAGTTCCCCGGCGCCGACGATCACCACCATATCGGCGAGATCGGTTGTCACGGGGCCCCATTCGGGCACCGGCAGCGCCGAGGTCAGCGTCGGCGGCGCCGGGAGCGCCGCGATCACAGCTTCCCCGTCGTTCTCGTCGTTCCGGCTTTCGTCGGAATGACGAGCCGCCGCCTCCTCCGCCTCCTTGGCGAGCGCGGGCAGGTCCAGCTTGGCGCGGGCCAGGCCGCCGGTCAGGTCGATCTGCTGCGGTCCGGTCGCGGTGACGACCCGGGCCCGGCTGGTGCACCACTTGAGCAGTTCGTCGGCGATCTCCACCGTGGACCAGGTGTGCACACCGGCCTTCTCGACGGCCGCGACGAGCGGATCGTTGTGTCCCATCAGCCCGGTGCCGCGCACCCAGCCGATGAGCGCGTGCACCAGCGTGACCCGCTGCGACCACGACTTCTCCACGCGCCATTTGGCGATCACCGCATCGAGTGCGGCCTTGGATTCGCCGTAGGCGCCGTCCCCGCCGAAGATGCCGCGGTTGGGCGAACCCGGCAGCACCACATGCAGTTTCGCGTCCACGTCGTGATCGGCGCCGAGCTTCGACAGCCCGCCGATGAGGCGCTCCACCGACCACAGCAGCACCCGCATCTCCATCTCGGCGCGGGCACCGGCATCGGTCAGATCGCCCGCGACGCGCGGCGCCGCGAACGGCAGCAGCAGCGTCGGCGTCATCGCCGGTTTGACGAGAACCTTTGCGCCACCGGCATTGTCGCTCTGCTCGTTGCCGACCCACTCGATCAGCGCGTCGACGTCGGAGTAGGAGGCCATATTGGCCGGGACGACCCACAGCGCGGCGCCGTGGCGGGCGTTCTCGCGGTACAGCCGCTTGTAGAAGCCGAGCCGGTCGTCGTCGAGCCGGGAGGTGGTGACGATGACGGTCGCGCCGCCGCCCAGCAGGCGCCCGGCGGCCGCGGCCGCGATGGAACCCTTGCTCGCACCGGTGATCACGGCGATATCGGAGGACCAGGAGCCGGGCTCGGCGGTGTCGAGGGCCGCCTCGGCGATCCGCCCGTAGACACCGGCGAGCACCGAACGGGCCTCGGCCATCGCGCGCTGCCGCCACCAGTTCGACTGTGCCGCAACGGCCGCACCGGCACCGAGGTAGCCGTCCACGGGCAGGTCGACCATCTCGGCGTCGTCGCCGAGCCACAGCCGCGCCAGATCCTCGCGGGCGGTGGCCCAGCGGTCGTCGATCAGCACCGCCTTGCGGCCGTCGAACGCAGGCGCGACCAGACGCGGCCAGTCCGAACCGAGTTCGGCCGAGACCAGGTCCACCAGCGAGTCGTCGGTGGCCTCGGGCGCGGACACCTGCTCGTCGAGGCCGAGCTGCTCCAGCACGACCCGGGCGGCGGTGGCGAGCACGCCGTCGCGGCCGGTGATCTGCTCGGTGAACTCGCCGAGCGCGGCCGCGTCGACGGTCGCTCCGCCGCCGCCCCCGGCCGCGGGCAGCGCGACGCTGACCCCGCGCCGCGCGGCGACCGACTGCACGGCGGCGTCGATCGCGGCGTCCACCGCGGCGCCGTCGCCGAGCGCGCCCGACACCAGGCCGCCCAGGTCGCCGCCGCGCACGCTGGCGCCCTCGCGGGTGCCCAGGGAGACCTCGGCGGTGACGTGGTGGGCCCACCCGTCGCCGAGTTCCCACACCTTCTTCACCCGGTCGGCGATCGCGGCGGGCCGCTTGCCGGAGGGGCCGAACACCTTGCGCAGATGGTCGCCGACGGCGTCGGACAGCACCGAGCCGAACGGCTTGTAGGTGCGGGCGAGCCGCTCCACGGTCGCCGACAGCGCGCCCATGTCCGCATCGGCGGCGCCGTCGATGGCGCCCAGCGACAGCTCCGAACCGAGGTCGACCAGCAGCTGGTTACGCCGCGAGGAGACGCCGTCGCAGAGCCCCTCGATGGTGTCCACCGGGCCGATCTGGTCCAGGCGCAGCTTGGTCCACAGGGCGATCAACACGCGGGTCGCGTCGGCGGCGGTGAACGGGATGTCGTCGGGCCGCGGGCCACCGGCCGGGGCCGCCGCGGGGGCGGGAGCCGCCGCGAGCGCCGCGGCGGCGGCCGGAACCTGTTCGGCCGCAGACTCTTCCGGCTCCTCCACCGGCGCCGGATCGGTGTCGGTGGAGTACACGACACCGGCCTCGCGCTCGATATTGAGCACCTCCACCTTGGCGGTGGCGAACTGCGGCAGCTTCAGCGTATTGGTGGCCAGGTTGGCCACGGTCGGCGTGGCGGCCAGGCCGATCTCGACGAACCGCTCCACCGCCAGCCCGCCGTGCGCGGGATCGGTGAACAGCAGGTCCTGGGTCTCGATCCAGCGCACCGGGCTGGCGAACTGCCAGGCCAGCAGCTCGATCAGGACTACTCGGCACAGCTCGCTCGGGCGGGCCGACCAGTTGTCCCAGTTCGCCAGCACCTGTGTCAGCGGCTCCGACGGCACCAGGTCGGCGATCTCGGCGACGAACTCGCGCTCCAGCGAGAACGGCCGCGGCACCAGATTCGGAATGTAGCGCCCGGCAAGGATTTCCGGATGCAGGTCGTCGGGCAGCAGATCCTCGAGCTTGTGCCGGAACTCGGGCACGCCCTTGCGCAGCACGGTCGAGTGGAACGGCACGTCGATGCCAGGCACCAGGACGAAGGCGCGCCTGCCGCCGAATTCCACACGGCGGCGCTCGATTTCGGCCTCCAGCTCCTCGAGGCCCTTGACCGTGCCGGCGATGGCGTACTGCGAGCCGCGCAGGTTCAGGTTGACGACCTCCAGGAACTCGTCCGCACGGGCGCCCACCTCGGCAACGAAGTCGATGACGTCGGCGTCCGGCAACCCGATCTGCGACGGGCGGATGGCGGCCATCCGGTAGTCGCTGCGGCCCTGGGCATCTCGCGGCACCAGCTCGTGCATCGCCGAGCCGCGCTGGAACACCACCTCCAGCACCGCCTCCAGCGGCAGCACCCCGGCCACGGCGGCGAGCGCGTTGTACTCGCCGACCGAATGCCCGGCCAGCATCGCGCCCTCGACGAACGCACCGGCCTCACGCAGCTCGGCCACCTGGGCGACGCCGAGGGTAGCCATCGCGACCTGCGTGAACTGGGTCAGGTGCAGCACGCCCTGCGGGTGGCGGTACTCCACGCCGCGGGCCTTGAGGTAGGTCGGGTTGTCGCGGACCACGGCGAGGATGGAGAAGCCCAGCGCCTCGCGGGTGTGCTTGTCGGCGCGATCCCACACGTCCTTGGCGGCCTTGGACCGCGAACGCGCGTCCAGGCCCATCCCCTTGCTCTGGATGCCCTGGCCGGGGAAGGCGTACACGGTCTTCGGCGCGGCGAGCCGGGCGGTCGCGGTCATCACCAGGTCCCCGCCGGTCCGGCAGGACACCTCGACCAGCTCGTCGCCCCGGTCGACGGCGATCCGCTCGACGCGCACGTCGATCTCCGCGCCCGGGCGCACCATACCGAGGAACCGGGTGGTCCACGCGGTCACCGTCCGCGCGGGCACCGGGGATTCGGGATCGACCGCCGAGACCGCGTGCTGCGCGGCCGCCGACAGCCACATACCGTGCACGATCGGGCTGCCCAGACCGGCCAGGCGAGCGGCGTTGGCGCTGGTGTGAATCGGGTTGTGGTCACCCGACACCGCGGCGAAGGCGCCCATCGCGCGCGGGGCGACCATGCGCACGTCGCGACGGCGACGGCGCGGGGTGTCGGAGGCCTCGGCCGAGACGGTGCCCGCGGCGCGCGGCGGATCGGACAGTTCGCCGTCGCCGTTGCGGCCGCGAATGGCGAAGCGCTCCACCAGCTTTGCCACGATCGGGGTCTCCAGGCCGTGGTCGCGCATGACGCCGACCTCGACCCGCACCTCGACGACGCGGCCCATATCGGTGTCGAGCACCGACGCCGATTCCGCCCGGACGGTGAGCACCGCGGCATTGGACGGCAGCTCACCGACCAGCTCGATCCGGTGGTCCAGGTGGACCAGGTCCAACATGCCCTCGATGACGCTGCGGGCGTCGTCGGTGCGGGTCGCGCCCAGGACGGCGAAGACGGCGGGCCAGCAGGCGCCCACCAGCACGTCGGGCACGGTGCGGCCGATGGTGCTCAGGGTCGGCGGGAGTCCGGAGCCGGTGACACCGGCGTGATCGGCGATCAGGTCCGGAGTCCAGGCGAGATTCACGTGCGCGACGTGAGTTCCGTTGGCGGACTTCACCTCCGGGAGCGACTGCCCGGCCGCGACGGCCAGCAGCGCCGACATCGCGGCCTCGGCGTCGTCCTCCGTGATCACCGGCGCCCCGCCGTTGTACACGGAGGCGGGTACGGTGATGCGAATCCGCACCGCGTCCTCGCCCAGCAGCGGCACCGCGAGTTCCACGTAGGCGTGGTCGGTTTCGGGCCCCTCGGCGGCGCGCAGGGTGGCGCCGGTCGGCGGGTGCACGGCGCCCTTGCCGTTCATGGTCCACTCGTGCAGGTCGCCCAGCCGGTGGATCGGGTTCACGGTGGTGCGGCCGGACCACTGCACATCCGTTGCGGCGAGCACGATGTCGAGCGCGCCCGCGGCCACCTCGACGCGGCGGCGGCCGTCGACCGCCTGCGGGGTGACCCCACCGCGCATCAGCGAGTAGGCGGTGTCCTGCTCGAACCGGTCCAGCAGCTCGCCGACGGGCTCGTCCACGCGGGTGATGCCCGCGACCGACACGGTGCCCGGAATGACGCACACCTGATCGGCGGAGTAGCGCGGATCATGGGCCTGCCACAGCGAATCCGAGCGCCACCAGCGGCGCACGTCGGCGTCTACGACCGGCACGAAGTTCACCGGCTTGCCCGGCGTCTTGCACAGCGCGACGAAGAACGGGACGTCGGCCGGGTGCAGCGCGGTGCCCGCGGCGGCCGGGTACCGCTCCTTCAGCGCGCAGATCGCCCGCACCGGCTGCTCGAACGCGGTGTCGTCGGCGAACAGCGTCGGGATCTCGCCGCGGTCGGCCGGATGCAGCCGGGATTCGGTGCGGCGCATCATCTCCGCGAACCGGTCGCGCCAGGTGATGTCCAGCCACACCGAGCGAGTGGCGTCGGCGATGGCGTCGCCGAGGTCGGTGCCGCAGTCGAAGTCCTTGCGACGGTCCAGCCCGACCGCGAGTTCGACGTAGCGCTCCAGCCACTCCAGGTAGGTCATCGTGGCGACATCGCCGAAATACGGCTTGGCCGTGCGGTCCAGCGCCTCGATGATCTCCGCGCGCCGCTCGGCCACTGCTTCCGCATCGCCCGCCACCTCGTCGAGCAGACGTCCCGTGCGCGAGGCCGAGTTGTCGATCTCGTGGATGTCGGCGCCCAATTGACTACGCCCGGAAGCCATTCCGGCCGCGGCCGTGCCCGCGCCGACCCAGTTCGGGGTGCCGGGGGTGTCCACCAGCAACTGCTTCACCTCGGGCGCCGTGGTGGCCTCCAGGGTGGCCATGGCGGCCGTGCCGACGAGCACACCGTCCAGCGGCATCGCCGGATATCCGTGTGCCACCGCCCATTCGCCGGTCAGATACTCGGTGGAGCGCTCGGGTGTGCCGATCCCACCGCCGACGCAGACCACCACATTGGACCGATTGCGCAGCTCGGCGTAGGTCTCGAGCAGCAGGTCGTCGAGGTCCTCCCAGGAATGGTGGCCACCGGCCCGGCCGCCCTCGACGTGCATGATCACCGGATAGTCGGGAACGGCGTCGGCGATGCGCAGCACCGCGCGGATCTGCGCGACGGTGCCGGGTTTGAACGCCACGTGGGTGATGCCGACCTCGCTCAGCTCCTCGATCAGCGCCACGGCCTCCTCGAGCTCCGGAATGCCGGCGGTGACGATCACGCCGTCGAACGGCGCACCGGCGGCGCGGGCCCGCTGCACCAGTCGCTTGCCGCCCAGCTGCAGCTTCCAGAGGTACGGGTCGAGGAACAGCGAGTTGAACTGCACCGCGCGGCCCGGGTGCAGCAGCGTCTTCAGCTCGGCGACGCGGTCGGCGAAGATCTGCTCGGTCACCTGTCCGCCGCCCGCCAGCTCCGCCCAGTGGCCCGCATTCGCCGCTGCCGCAACGATTTTGGCGTCGACCGTGGTCGGGGTCATGCCCGCCAGCAGGACGGGCGAACGGCCGGTGAGGCGGGTGAAGGAGGTCTCGACCACGACGCGGCCGTTGGGCAGGCGCACCGGCTTCGGCGCGAATGTCGACCAGGCGGGGGCCACCTCGGGCGCCGCGCCCGGCGTAAACAGGCTGCGCTGGCCCGAACGGGTAGCGGCCGGGACCGCGCCGACGCCGGTGCCTTTCAGCGAGCCCTGGGTGAGGCGGGTCAGCAGGTCGCCGGGGCCCAGGTCCAGGATCCACTGTGCGCCCGCGGAAACCACGTCGTCGACGGTCTCCACCCAGTCGACGGGGTCGACCAGGATAGCGCGGGTGAGCCGGGTGGCGAGTTCGGCGTCGATCCCGCACTGGTTGGCCCAGGCCGTCACCAGATCCACGGTGTCGGCGAGGGCCGGGTGGTGGAAGGCGACCTCGACGTCGACATCCTCGAAGACGGGCGCGAACACCGCGCCGCCGCGCTTCTTCGCCTCCCGGTCGCGGGTCTGCTCGTCGTGGATCTCCGCGCAGCGCCGCCGCACCCGATCCAGCTGGGTCGCGGTGCCCGACAGCACCACTCGGCGACGGCCGTTGCGAATCGACATCACCGCGGCGGTGGCCGGATCCACGTCCTGTGCGGCCGCGGCGACCACATCGCGCAGCTGCTCCGGATCCACGTTGGACACCGCGACCATCGGCGACTTCTCGCCCACCGGGATCAGCCCGCGCCGGCGCGCCACCAGGGTCGCCGCGGCACCGATCAGCTGGGCCAGCGCCAGCAGCTCCGCATCGCGCGCGCCGCGGGCCTCGGCCGACTCCGCGGCCAGCAGGCCCTGCGAATGCCCGACGATCGCGACCGGCGCGTGCTCGGCCGCGTCCAGGCCCTGCAGCCGCAGCGCCCGCAGCGCCGCCACCTGCGCCAGAAATACGCCCGGCATGGAGATCGCCGCCGACCGCAGCACCGGCTCCGGCGGCGCGGCCGACACCTCCCCGTCCTCCAGGTCGGCGAGATCGTCCTCGAGCATCCACGCGACCGGGTCGAAGCCGACGGGCCGCACCACCAGCAGCTGCTCGGCCACCGGCTCCAGCGTCGCCGCGGCCTCGTTCACCAGCGCCGTCAGCTCCGGCTCCAGCGCGCTGTCGCGCCCGATCTCCTCCAGCTCGCGCAGCCAGCGCGCGCCCTGACCGCCGAAGGCCAGCGCATAGGCCTCTCCCGCGCGCAACCGGTCCAGCAGCGAGGCTTTCCTCGCCGTATCCGAAGTTGCCCCAACCATCTTGGCGCTCGATCCGGTCTCGGTGCTCTCGTTGATCGTCAAGACGTTCGACTTCCTTCTCGTGGCAGCTCGTCCCTCGGGTGGTCCCTCGTGGGGGCCGCTCCTCCGTGCGCAGGCGTCCCTCGCCCCTGAGGACCTGATGAAATCCGAGGATCGCACAAAATCATGAGGGAATCCTCACGTTTCTCGTCACCCCCTACGACTACCCTCCAGTATTTCGGTACTTCCGTACCAGAATAATCCGAAACATGACCCTCCCTCATGTTTGAAGCCGCTGGTCCGGCCGGTTACACCCCCGAAGGAAAGTTGAGGGTCCCTCATATTGACCGTGATCCAATCGTTATAATCGCAGGTGGGGTTACTCGTGGGTACGAAACGCCCATACGGAACTTCGCGATGCCGGTCAAGCCCGGTAGAGTTTGGACGGTCGTACCATCACGCGCGAGTGGCGGAATTGGCAGACGCGCTGGATTTAGGTTCCAGTGTCCTCGGACGTGGGGGTTCAAGTCCCCCCTCGCGCACAGATTCCCGGCAGATCTGCCGGGTTTGCGTGCCGTGTGTTCGAGCGCACTCGAACACACGGAGGTGACCTGGGGAATGCGCACCCGTTCGAACGCTCGCACCAACCGCGCTTCTCGTGGTGGCACGAGCGCCGTCGAACACTTCATTTCCGCCGTCCGCTGCGTCTACCGGCACGCCGAAGACAGAGGCTGGATTCGCCCCAGCGACAACCCCGCCCGCAAACTCACCTTTCCCGCACGCCGCAAGTCGCACCGCTACGCCATCCCCTCCGACCAACTCGCCGAGATCTGCCAGGTCACCGCGACTACCGGCAACGATCCGGACCTCGATTCACTGCTGCTACGCCTGCACCTCGAAACAGCCTGCCGCCGAAGCGGAGCGCTACGACCACCTCTGGCACCGCGTCGGCCAAGAACTCCCCTGGGTCGCCTCCCAGGGCATCACAACCCATTGGCTCCGTCATACCACCTTGACCTGGGTCGAACGCACCTTCAGCTACGCCGTTGCTTGCGAATACGCTGGCCACTCGGGCAAGACCGGCGGTACGACTACCACGCATGTGAAAGCCGATATTCGCGAAGTTGCAGCAGCACTGGCCGCCCTGACTGGTGAACAACATCCTCTCGGTCGTCAGCCCCTGATGCTGCCGAACCCGCTCAACCGCCTGATGCTCGAACTGGTTTCCACGCGCCACGGCAAGGCGTCGCTCGGCGTGTCGGCGAGACCGACAAAGGCTGCTGGTTGTTCCCAGGTGGTGTCCCCGGGCAGCCGATACAGCCAGCAGCGCTGGGAAAACGACTGCGCCGCCTGGGTGTCTCGACCGTGTCGGCCGCAACACAGTGGGGTTTCGTGCGTGCGGTTCGCGGCAGCCTGGGTGCAGGTGGCGCTGATCGCTACGGCGGCCCGGACGGCGTCGTGCGGACCGACGAGAGGAGGTCGGCGACGGGCATTCCGGTGGAGGACCCGCGCCCGTGGCCGGGCGCGCGGATCGTAGGTTGTCTTACGCTTTCATTCTGTCCATTGCTGTGCGGAGTTGCGCCAGGACCGCTGCCTTGACCTCGGCGGTATCGATCGTGTGTCCCTCGCCGACGCCGACGCCGATGCTGACCTTGATGGACAAGTTGTTGTCGAATGCGGCTGCTGTGTAGTTGACCATGGGTCGCGCGGAGGACTGGTCATCTTCGAGTTCGAAGTAGGCTCTCTCGCCGATGCCTGGGAGAGCGCCGGTGATGCGATTGGTTCCGGTTGCGGTTCCCGCGCTGTTTTCCCAGGCGTTGTAGATGGGCTCTCCTAGGCGGCTACCGGTATCGGGGTCGATGTATTGGAGCTGGCCTTCCATGCGGAGGGTGGCGAATTCCGGCGGGTATCCGGTGCCTTCGTTGAGGGCTGAGCAGCTGACGCCGCCGCCCCCTTGGGCCGTGCTTTTACGTTCATTGTGCTGGGGCTCTCTGGCGGGGTTCTTCGCCCACTGCTCCAGTATCGACACATCGACGAGGCCACACGCGTTGGTTGCCTTGTCGGCGGTGTACATCGGTGTGACATCGCTCTTGGTCTTCTCTGCATGGTCGAAGCCGCTGCCGGTCATCGTGACAGCGATGATCGCCGTAGCCGCGATCAGGACCAGCACGCTGACAGCGGCGAGAATCCAGAGCGGGGTGCTCCGTAGCGACGATTGCCCTGGGTGAGGACGGTTCGGGCCAAGGTAGGACTGCGTCTGGGCGATGCCGTGCGCCGGGTTCGGTGGCTGGGTCTGCTCGCGCTGGTCGGGGGCAGGCAGTGGCGCGGGCTGGTCCGCCGCCGGCGTGGCCGCATTGTTTCGCCAAATCCTCGGTGGTGTGAATTGTGTCGGGTGGCTTGGTGATTGGGTGTCGTTGCCGGGCGGCGGGCGGTGCACGACTGCGGCAGTAGTGAAGACATCGCTCTGTGGACGTGGTGGGCGTCGCCAGCGTAGGGAGATGTAGAAGCCGGTCGTGCACGCGACGATGGCCATCGCGGCGATGGCCAGGATGCCTGCCAGCCCGTAGGAGGAGCGGTCGGTGGTGTTCTGCCACGCCAGTGGTTCGCTGCTGGCGCCGAGTACCGTTTTGCCCTGCTCGCCGGGGGTGGACCGGTCGAAGGATTGGCCCACCGCGTCAGCGAGGCCGCGGTGTTCGTGTTCGAAGGCCGACTGCGTGAGCTGGTTCAGCTGCAGCTGGCTGAAGTCGACACCACCGTGGGTGTAGGTCACCTCGTAGATGTCATCGCCCTGCTGGATCTGTTTGGTGACAGCGAAGTCTTTGTTGTTGCGGTACGAGTCGACGTACTGGTCGTATATTTCCCGCGGTGACCAGAGGTGCAGCGCTGGCCAATCGGTGACGTCCCCGCTATCGATCAGCGATGACAGTGTTCCGTCCGTGCTGTGACGTTGGCGGTACCATTCGGCGGCTACTCGGCTCAGGTATACCTGCCGCAGTTCGGTGAATTCGGGTGCCTGATTGATCGCGTCTTTGACCTTGGGCAGTACGAGGCTCCGGAATGCTGCTTCCAGGCGAGGGTCGGTCACAGGGCAGGAGTTGTCGCCTTGTCCTGGTGCACTGAGATAGTCGCTTTCGGACTTGACGTCCAGCGGTGCGTTGACGATGTAGAGGCCGCCTTGCTCCTCGTACACCTGCGCCGGTAGCGGGACGATCCATTGGCGCATGGACAGGCAGGCATTGTCGAGTGGGTTCGTGGTTCCCCAGAACTGCTGTCCGAGTGGGGAGTCGGGATGGATCAGCGACCCGACGAGTTGTTTCATCCGGAAGTCGGCCTGCAGCAGGATGCGGCCGACGTCGGTGGTTCCCAGCCGGTCGTCGATGATCCTGTCGGGTTCGCCGGGGCCAAGATTGACCCAGAATGCCGAGGGCGGCAAACTCAGCCACACGAAGAACGCGTCCGAGGCGTGGGCCAGCGCGGTGCGTCCCTCAGCGACTTTCGGGCCGGTCGCGGCGGAAGCTGCATCGAACGCGTATTCCAGTGCGCCGCTGTCGTTTTCGGTCAAATAGCGCAATTGCAGGGTGGAGAAATCGATGCCGCCCGGGTCAGCGCCGGGTTCCAGCGCCTGCGTGGCCGGGCCGTGGCCGGGGGCGTCACCGGGGGTGGTGAAACTGCGGTATCCCATCTGGGCCGAGGCGCCTGGGCCGGTAGGCGAATCCCATCGCGTCCATCGGTCGTAAACCTCCATCATGGACTTCTGCGCCGCCGATGCCGGTCTCTTGTCGGTTTCCTCGGTGAGATAGCGCATGTCCCGCAGTTCTGGGAACCAGGCACCGGTCGCGAGGTTTCTCCTGCACTGGGGTTTCGATTGGCAGGGAATCCGTTCGGAGAATCCGATGTTGGGGGTGGTGGCGGCCGGGTTCTGCTGTTTGATCACTTGGGTCCAGTAGTGGTCGGCCACGCGTTCGGAGTGCAGGCCGGTTCTCTTGCGTTCGACGTCGATGGCTAGGTGTTGTGTCACGGTCCATCGGTGACTGGGATGACGGGTGGTCCGCCAGTTGTCGGCCGGATTTCCCTGCGGGTCGACCAAGGGCTGCAGGTGTTTATCGACGACCGACCACCGCCCGGTGCCCGGGTCATCGAGACGATAGATGTCGATGAGCGCGGTGGTGGTGTTGTAGGGGAATTGATTCAGGCTCGGAGCGACGAGGGCGTAGATCTGCCCATTCACCGTGAACTGGAATGCCGCGATATTGCGCGCCCAGGTCACGTATTCCAGGATGGCCGGATCGGACGCGGGGGCCTTCGACACGAGGTCCTCGGTGTGCCGGTACCGGTAGATCAGGGCCGGGATGTGCATCGGGTCGCCGGGGAACACTTGCCGAAGTTCGTAGTCCTCCTTGACCGCCGGAACGGGGGTGGGGGTCGGGCCCGCATGGACCGTCGGGATCTCGGCGCCACTGACCAGCACGACGAGCACAACCGCCAATACAACGCTGAACAGGCGCTGCCAGGAGCGCTTGTTCGCCGGTATCGCGGAGAGGGTCATTGCCATTGCGTTTCCAGGTCCGCCAGGACCCAATGCCACGGTGCCCGGTCGGCCACGGCCGGTGGATCCTGCTCCTCGAGCGGGCGCCACACGCTGTCGACCGCGTCGGCGAGCAGTTGCTCATCAACCTCGGTCAGGCTCAGCACGTTTCGCTGCAGCAGGCCATGGAAGTACACGAACAGCGCGAGCGTCGAGTTGTAGAACGCCACCTCGCCACCCGGCTCCGGGTCGACCCGGCACACATGCTCGGATTCCAGATCGACCGCGAGCGCACTGCCAGCGCTGTCGATACCGAACACCAGATACGCACGCCCGTCGTGCTGGGTCACTGCCATCCGGTGGTCCCGGAAGAAGGTGAATCCGAGCAACGGAACCGTCGGCAACCCGACCGTGGTCAGCAGTTGCGTGGTCGTCGACGGCACGCCCGCCGGAATCAGCTCACCGGAAACAGGCTGCACGTTTCCGCCCCACACGTCCCGGATCTCTTCGGCCGACAACTCCGGCATCGCTGACCCTCCTTCGGTCGCTACGCAGTAGGGGGAGCACCCGCTGTCTCACGCTTTCAGCTTTGCCATAACCCGTCGCGCTTGCGCTTCAGCCAGGGCAGCGGCCTCGGCC